>JAVMKH010000071.1:0-5282 GCA_031732935.1 Candidatus Contendibacter sp. | reverse complement strand
TCTCCACCAGACCGGCGGCGGCCGGCTGGCGCCCGGACCCGCCCCAAAGCTCCGCTAGCGCCAGAAACGCCAAGGCATCGGTGGGATCGGCCCAGATTGCCGCCTGGAACCATCGTCCGCTGGCGGCCGGCTCGCGCTCGTTCGATGCCAGCCCTCGCTGGTAGAGCGCCTCTGGCTGGTCGGCGCGCCAGCGCAGCGCGGCGGATACCCCCTCCGATGTCTCCTGACCAGCGTAATATTCGGCCAGTCCGTTAACCAGCACCCGCCAGGCCAGCAGCACGGCCACCAGCAACAACCCACCACCCCTGATCGCGTTCCTCGTCATCCACATTTCGTGCGTTCGTCCGTTCGAGAGCTATTCCGCTCGATTCGCCGGCCAATCGTAATCGATCGCCTGAATTAAAACCCGCCCATCCTGCTTGCGCGCTTCAAAGCGGATATTCCCGGTCAACTGGACCAGTTCGCCGCCGGCGCGCTGCCGCAGCCACAATTCGTAGCGGGCGGAAGCGTTGGCGGAGCCGCGGCCGCGGTTCCATCGCAGATCGTGCAACTGAAACCGCCGGACGAAGTGCGACCCGAACAGTGCTCCATAATCCTGGCGGATGCCGCCGCGATCGCTGCCATCCTTACCGCGCGCGCCGGGCGCGAACAAACTCATCAGACCATCCAAATCGCCGCGCAGATAAGCCGTGGCGTAGCGACCGATCAAATCGTCCAATTCCCGATCCGTCGGTTCGCGCTCGTCCGGCATGGCCCCCATCACCGGCACGGCACGCGCCGCCGCGATTTCCGGGCGGACCGGTTCCGCTCGACCCCGCTCCGCCTGAGTTTGTTTCGCCTGCTCCTCGAGTCGTTTCGGTTCCGCGCGAGCCTGCCCGACCCTCGCCTGCTCCAACCGTCGCCGCTCGGCCCGCAATTCGTCGGCGAGTTGCTCCGCCCGTGCCTGCTCGGCTTGCAATTCCTCCAGTCGCCTCTCTTCGGCGGTCAACCGCTCCACTCGCGCCTGCTCGATTCGCGCCTGCTCGGCCTGCAACTGTTTCAACCGCTGTTGTTCGGCGGCCAATCGCTCGACCCATGCCTGCTCTGCTCGCGCCTGCTCGGCTTTCAATTCCTCCTCGATTTGGGCCCGTTCCACCCGCATCTGCTCCAGCGGCGCCACTTCAGCCGCAAGTTTTTCCTGCTGGATCCGTTCCACGGGTTGCCTTGCCGCGCGCGCGGCCTGCCACCGGGCCTGCTGTTCGCGCTGCTCCAGGGACTGCCAGTCCGGTACGGCCAGGAAGGCGCCGATCGCGCTGCGATCGGCCACGGATTCGGAGAATGTGGCCGACGGTTCGGAATCCGCCGTGGCGGCTGGAGCGAACGTGGCGGGACCAGCCGGCGTCTTGATCAGATAAACCCCTCCCACCACCAGCGCGGCCACCAGCGCGGCCCCTCCCAGCACCAGCACGGGCAGCCAGCGCCGCGAAAGGACGAACCGCGGCTGGGAACGGTTCGAGGAGCGCCGCCGCGGACGTTCGACGCGGGTCGGTCGCGATCGGAGAGCGGCCGGTACCGCAGTACCAGGGCTCGCAACCAGCGCCTGCTCCGGCAGCCGTCGCAATCGGGCGTCGTAGTCGGCGCGGGACTGCGACCGGGACAGCACGGTCCAGGCTTCGTTGGCCCGGGCGGCGTACTGATCGGTCCAGGTTTCGCGGCCGGCGGCGCGGTCGGGATGGAACAGCCGCATCAGCAGGCGGTGGTGTTCCTTAATCCTCTCGAAGGGGGCATCGGGTTCGAGACCCAGCAACCGGTAATGGTTGGCGCCGCGGACAAAGCACAACTGTTGGATAAAAAACCGGGCGGCTTCCCGCAGTTCGTCGGGCCGGGCGCCGGTCCGGCGCGCGGCTTCCTCGAAGGCTTCCGGAGAGCCGTTGGCCAACCACAGCAGTCGGTTCATACCGTCGGGGAGCGGGGCGGAGGAAGCCAGCCGGTCCTGGTGCGCCAGCGGGGTCCGGTAACAAGCCAGTACCAGATCGAAGATATCGGGGCCGGGATCGGTCATGGTCCTCACCCCTCAACCTCGACCCTCACCCCTGGGCCGGCATCTGCTTGGCATCGGGCACGGTTTCGCCGTAGTAGTCGGTGTGATAGTAATAATAGCTGCGGTAGTAACCGTAGGCGCCCGGCCGGGCCTCCAGCTTGGTCAGGATGGCGCCCAACACGTGGACTCTCGCCCCGCGCAGCCGCTTGAGCGCGCCCTGCACGTAACTGCGTGGGGTGCTGCCCATCTCGACGGCCAGCAGCGTCCCCTCGCAAAGATTGCCGATGATCAGCGCGTCGGCCAGACCCAGCAAAGGCGGGCTGTCCAAGACCACCTGATCGAATTTTTCGGCGGCCAGGGCGAGGAGCGCGACCATCCGTGCCGACGAAAGCAGTTCGGCCGGATTGGGAGGCAGGGGTCCGGCTGGAATGGCGAACAGGTTGGCGACATGGGTCGGTCGAGTGATATCGATGGGCTGCGCGTCTCCACCGGCCAGGTAGTTGGTCAACCCAACCTGATTGTCGAGCTTGAGCGTGCGGTGGAGAGAAGGCTTGCGCAGGTCGGCCTCGATCAACAGCGTCCGCTTGCCGGCTTGGGCGAACTGGATCGCCAGACTGACCGCCGTGGTGCTCTTGCCCTCGCCAACCATGGCGCTGGTCACGGTCAGCAACCGGGGCACGCCGCTGGCGGTCGAGAACTGCAAGGCGGTGCGTACCGAGCGGTAGGCCTCGGCGAAAGCCGAGCGGGGGTCGTCGTGACCGATCAGGGCGATGGGCCGGCCGTCGCCGCCATCCTGTTTGGTCATGGGAATCACCCCCAGCACCGGCAGAGCCAGCAGTTTTTCCAAATCCTCCGGTCGGCGGACGGTATCGTCGAGATGTTCGAACAGGAATGCCAGACCGATGCCGCCCAGCAAGCCCAGAATCAACGCAATCCAGGCGCTCTTGCGCATATCGGGCGTGTAGGGCCAAGTCGGCGCCTTGGCCTCGTCCACGATCGAGATGTTGTTGGTACCCACGCCGGCGGCCACTCCGACTTCCTTGAAACGCTGCAGCAGCCCGTCGTAGAGCTGGCGGTTGGTGTCCACCTCGCGGCGCAGAATATTGAACTGGATGCTGCGGTTCTGTAGCGCCAGCATTTCCTGCTTGAGCTGGTCGAGGTTGGTTCGCAGCAGCGCCTCCTCGGCCTTGGCTGCCTCATAATTGGCGGTGATCGCCGCCCGGATGTTGCCGATTTCCTGACCGATCATGCTATCGATCTGGCCGATCTGGTTGCGCAGTTGAACCATGGTCGGATAGGCCGGCTTGTAGATGGTGAGGTTGTCCTGATACTGGGATTCCAGCTTGGCCTTGGTCTGCTTGAGATCCTGAATGATTTTGCTGTCCAGCACCTGGCTCAACCCCTGGCCGCGGGCGTTCAACATCTGCCGGTATACCGCCTCGCTGGCGATCCGCCGCCTTTCCGCCTCGCCCAGCGCGGTGTTTGCGGCCGCCAGGTTCTGGGCGACGACGCTCTCCTTGCCGTCGACGTTGACGATTTCTTCCCGGCGGGCGAACTCGATCATTTCCCGCTCCGACTCCTCCAGCTTGGCCTTGACCTGCTGCAGGCGCTCCTGGAGGAAGTTGCGGGCGTAGGTGGTGGCTTCGAAGCGTCGCTCCAGATTCAGGTTGATGTAGGCCTTGGCCAGATTGTTGAGGATGGCGGCCGCCAGTTTGGGATTGGGGCTATCGTAATACAAGCGCACTAGCCGGGAGTTGCGCACCGGCTCGACCGTCAGACCGCCCAGGACTCCATTGATGGCTCCCTCGATTCGGGCGCTGTCCGGTGCCGGCTCCGGCAACTTCGCATCCTCCGCATCGCTGGTTTTCGAGAGCGGGATTGCCGCCGGACGGTCGGCCAAACCCATTTGGTTGACTATCCGCAGCGCCAAGCTGCGACTTTTCAGCAACCCGTACTGGGTCTGCAGGTAGTCCAGACCACCAATGGCGACATCGACCGGCTGCATTTCCTTATCGAAAACCTTGATATCCTCGCGATCGATCTGCAGGGTCAGGCTGGCGCGGTAAATGGGGGTCTTCAGATAAGTGGAGGTCACCGCCGCCGCGACCACGATGCTGGTGAAAATGATAATGGTCCAGCGGCGCTTGACGATGACTTGCCAGAGTTCGCGGAGATTGAATCCCTCGCCTTCCGGTTCTTCCTCGTAGGCAGAGGATCGCGGCGCGGGGGCCTGAATGGGAAAACCAGCCGGATGTTCGGTCAGTGCCCGGCCCGGTGGATGTGGGTCGGGATTGGGGTGATTGGGCAGTTCGGGGGTACTCATTCAGACGACCCGTTCAATGCATATCAATGGGGAAATGGGGCGCGACCGGCTTAGGGCGCGAAAATCCAGAACGGCATGACGAACTCCATGACCTGCTTGGCCGTCGCCTTGACCGCCGATGTCTCGACCTGGACCACGTCCTCGCCCAAAACTTCGGGATCTGGAAGGTTGCCATCGCGGATGGCCTCCAAATCGTATTCCAGCAACTTACGGCTACCGTCCGATTCGTTGCGCAGAACCCTGACCGAGCCCTGTTTGGCCACGGTGGTGGGATCGCCGGCGGCCGCTACTACTTGCAACAGGGTGGTCCGTCCCTTGAGCGGATAAACGCCCGGATTCTTGACCGCGCCCACCACCGTTACCCGCTGGCTGGTAAATTCCTCGATGAAGATGGTGACCTGAGGGTTCTGCAGATAGTCCTTGGCCAGCCGGGCGGCGATGTCGGCCGCCAGTTTCTCGGCGGTCATGCCGCCCGCCTGGACCAAACCGAGCAATGGTAGAGAAATCTGACCGTTGGAATTGACCCGAACGGAACGATTCAAGTCCGGAACTCCGAAAACCTCAACCTTGAGCAGATCCTGCGGACCGATCTGATACTCCTTTAACCCCCCCGGCGCATTCCCGGAAGAAGGGAGAGCAGCTTTGGCGACTGTGGCGCCGGCGACCGCGGGAACCGCTGGCGATCCGGACGGATCCGCGGACGGAACCCGGGCAATCGCGGGAACGGCAGTGGTACCCGCATCGGTCGTGGGCTGATTCGTACCGGCACAGGAGACGATTCCGAACAAGGCCGCGGGCAGGGCCACGCACATGAGAACTCTTCCCTTCGACAAACTCGCTTACCCCTCTTGTACCCCCCTCCACTGGGGAATATAAAAGAAAAAGTAACTACCTACCACCTCATGCTGTTGTAGCAGCGGGGGGCGAGAATAACTCGCG
>JAVMKH010000070.1:0-28547 GCA_031732935.1 Candidatus Contendibacter sp. | reverse complement strand
CGCCCAGTTCGACGCCGAGAATCTTGGCGGTCAGCACGATGGCCAGCACGTTGATCGCCGGTCCGGAATAGAGAAAGGCAATGGCTGGTCCCAAGCCCGCGCCGCGCCGGTAGATGCCGCCGAACAGCGGCAACACGGTGCAGGAGCACACGGCCAGAATTGAACCGGATACGGAAGCGACGCCATAGGCGGCGAACTTGTTCGCGGTGGGGCCGAGATATTTCATCACCGCGTCTTGGCTGATGAACACGGCGATAGCCCCGGCGATGAAGAAAGCGGGGACCAAACAGAGCATCACGTGCTCGCGGGCGTACCCGTTCAACAACGCCAGTCCTTCCAGAATAGCGTTATCGAACCGCGCCGCGCCCACCGGCATGAAAAAGACCAGCAGGAACACGGCGACGATGCCGGCCAGCCATTTGAATTCGGTCGGCTGGTCCTGTACAGCGTTACGCAGCCGGTTTAGCAAGCCGGCGGGATGTTCCGAGTCTGTCATGGTGGTGGTCGTGACCATGAAAAGTACTCCTTTAGCAGCATTGAGCCACACCGCACGCCGCCTGCCGGATCAGGGTGGCGGGGATCGCCTCGAACGTGTGGCTCCCAACGGTCACGGTACGGCAAAAGCTCGGCGCGCCGCACAGGTCGCCACAGGACTGACATTCGTTTTCCGAGGCGGAGGCGCCCGACAACACCGCTTCCAGCGGGAAGCCGTTGAACAGGATCAGATTGGATTGCGATAACTGTTCGATCGGTAGCTTGGTTTCGCGATAGACGATCTCCACACCCCGCGGCGCGCATTCGACAGCCAGTTGAGACACGACCTGTTGCAGGGACTGCAAGGTATCGGAGCAGCGCAGGCAGGTGCGCCCGTCCTTGTCGAAATGACGCCATTCGATTTCAAGAGTCTTCATGAAAACCTCCGTGGAAATTCAGGTCGTCAGGCGTGGCGCCAGATTTTGAACGCCGAGAGAAAGAGAATTCCGGCCAACAGAGGCAGCAACACGGCGCTGGGAACGACGCCAAGCAACTGTCCGCCCAGGAAAGCTCCCGTGATGGAGCCGGCGGCCATCATCAGCGCAAACCCGCAATTTCGGCCGAGTACGGCAAAGCTTCTATCGCGGCTGTAGCGGACAAAGCCGGTCAGCATGGTGGGTAAACTGATGGTCAGCGCCAAACTGCCCGCCAGTTTGATGTCGGTTCCGAACAGGAGCATGAGAGTTGGAATCAACAACTCGCCGCCGGCGACGCCCAGCAGCGAGGCCACAACACCAATGCCAAAGCCGGCGAGAATTCCAGCGACCGTTTGCATGGCGCCCATCAGTAGCGCGCCGTCCTGACTCTCCCGATGACCGAAGAGCAGCACGACCGCCATCGCGACGAGCAACACGGCGATGATTCGATACAGCATCTCCGACTTCAGCCGAGTGGCCCACTCCGCGCCCAGCCAGGCCCCCAGAAGGCTGCCGGCCAACAGATTCGCGATCACGGGCCAATGCGAACCCAGCGTTGCGAAGGGCACCGTCCACGCCCGAAAGGGCAGGGCAAAAGCCACCACGACCAAGCTCATGGCCTTGTTGAGAATCACGGCCTCCAAGGCTGCGAAGTGAAACACCCCAATCAACAGCGGCAGCCGAAATTCGGCTCCACCCAGGCCGATGAGACCGCCGAGCATCCCAACCATCGCGCCACCGCCGAAGGCGGCAAGCCGGTTTTCGCGCATGGCGCACCTTCCGCTTTACCGGGTGGACAGGCCGGCTTCATACCAGCCCCGGGTCGAATTGACCACTGTTACGACCAGCAGCATGACCGGCACTTCGATAAGCACGCCAACCACGGTCGCCAGGGCCGCCCCGGACTCGAAGCCGAACAGACTGATGGCGGCGGCGACGGCCAACTCGAAGAAATTGGAAGCGCCGATCAAAGCGGAGGGACAGGCAATGCTGTGTTTCTCGCCCACCGCCCGATTGAGCCAGTAGGCGAGCGAGGCGTTGAAAAACACCTGGATCAGGATCGGCACGGCCAACAAGGCGATGATCAGGGGTTGCCTGAGGATGGCCTCGCCCTGGAATGCGAACAGGAGAATCAGGGTCACCAGCAAGGCGGCCATCGACCAGGGGCCGATTTTCGTCATCGCCGCATCAAAGGTGGCTTGTCCCCTCGCCAGCAACGCCTTGCGCCAGGTTTGGGCGAGGAGGACCGGGATAACGATGTACAGTACCACCGAGATGAACAAGGTCGCCCAGGGCACGGTGATCGCGGAAATGCCCAGTAGAAAGGCTACGATAGGCGTAAAGGTGAACACCATGATGGTGTCGTTCAGCGCCACCTGCGACAACGTAAAGAGGGGATCGCCATCGGACAGGCGGCTCCAGACAAACACCATGGCCGTGCAAGGCGCCGCCGCCAGGAGAATCAGACCGGCGATGTAGCTGTCGATCTGTTCGGCCGGCAACAGCGGGGCAAACAGATGGCGCACGAATAGCCAGCCGAGCAACGCCATCGAAAACGGCTTGACCAGCCAGTTGACGAACAGCGTGACGCCAATCCCGCGCATGTGTTTTTTGACTTCGTGCAGGGCGCCGAAATCGACTTTCACCAGCATGGGGATGATCATGACCCAGATCAGCAATCCGACCGGCAGATTGATCTGGGCGATCTCCAAACGCCCGATAGCCTGAAACAGGCCGGGAGCGATTTGGCCCGCCAGGATGCCAGCCACGATGCACAGAAAGACCCAGACGGTCAGGTAGCGTTCGAAGACGCTCATCGGCGCGCCGGCCACCGCTTTAGCGGTCAATTCACGTTGGGCAGCCATCGGAGCTTCCTACAAACCCAGCGCTTCACGCACCGCCGGAATCAGGCGGGCGCGAATATCGTCGCGCACGGCGATGAAACTTTCCAACGGCTCGCCATGCGGATCATGGAAAGGCAGGTGGATGCGCGGCGCCGGCCTGGGGAACATGGGGCAGCTTTCCCTGGCGTTGTCGCAGACCGTTACCACGAGATCGATGGATTCGTTCATCACCGCCTCGACATCTTTTGGATAAAGTCCATCGGTCGGCAGACCGGCCCGCTTCAAGGCTTCGATGGCACCGTCGGCCACCTTGGGTTGAGGCCGGGTGCCAGCGGACAGGGCGCGCACCCGCCCCGCCAAATCGTGCTTGAGGATCACTTCGGCCATCTGTGAGCGGCAAGAGTTGCCGGTGCAAAGCACGAGAACGGTCTTGAGAGAATTCATGACGACTACAGTGCTCCTCGTCAGTCAGGTTACAGTTTTAGCAAGCTGGCTTCGACGCTTCTCCGTGGTGTCGCACGCCGCCGTCCTGGGCAAACAAGACTGACCTTGACAACAATTCTGGGTCAGAAAGGCGATCAACTCATCCATCGTGGCGAACTCGGCGGAGTAGCGGATGAAGCGGCTTTCCCGTTGCCCCCGGATGAGTCCCACCCGGCTGAGGTGGGCCAGATGGAAGGACAGCGTGGCCGGTGGCAAGGCCAGTTGCTCGCCGATGGCGCTGGCGTTCATGCCTTCGGGGCCAGCCTGCACCAGCAGGCGAAAGACCGCCAAGCGGGATTCATGGCCAAGAGCGGCGAGCAGTTCAGCAGCGTTTAGTGTTTCCATATTTAAAGTATTATCGAAATATTAGAGTTTGTCAATGCCAACCAGCTCCGCGAACCACGAGATCCATGGCGATCACGAGCACGATTCCGGTGGTGGTACCGGTCGTAATCGGCGGGTCAACAGCACCCGCGCCACGATAAAGGCCAGCAGTGCCACGCCCAAGCGCGGTAGATTGCGATCCGGGCCGAGGATGAGATAGAAGCCCGCCATGCTCACCGCCAGCCGCAGGGTAAAGCTGCCGAACACCCACAGCGCGGGATGCGCCTGTTCCGGCAAGCGCCGCAGCGTGAACCACAGGCCGGCGTAGTAGAACAGGCCCAGCGCCGCGCCGCCCAGAACGGCCAGTAGCCAACCCAACCACTCACTCATGCGGCGGCCCCATTCGGTCCACCCACTGCCAGGCGGCGATGCAACCCAGCGCCAGCCCGCCCAGCAGCAGGCTCAAGGTCCAGGAAAAGCGACCGGAATGAGCGTGATCCAGCCACAACCCGAGCAACGCGCCCAGCACCGCCGGCAACGCCACGCTCCAGCCAATGATTCCGAACACGCCCAGCCCGAACCACGGCCCCGGCGATCCGGCGGCGCGCGCCCGCAGCTTGCGGTCGGCCTTGCGCGCGACTTGTACCGGGAGATGGTTGGGAATTCGGGACGATTTCATCGGGGTGGCTCCTGCAATTCCAGAAAGCGGCGAATGACGCCGGCCTCCAGGCGGGCGATGGCGCTACGGGCCGCCTTTTCCTGATCGTCGTGATGGCGAAAGTGCTTCTCCACCACCTCCCGTAGCGCCACCAGCTCGCCATCGCGCACTGCCCGCCGTACTGAAATCAATACTTCATCTCCACATTTGACCAGCACGCCTCGATCCACCGCCACGAAGGTCTCGCCACCGTCCGGGGTAGCAAAACCGACGATGCCAGGAACCAGCGTCGCCACCCAGTCGCGGTGGCGGGGCAGCAGGCAGAACGATCCATCCGACCCTTCGGCGTTCAGCTTGGCAACGGGTTGGTCCACCAGCACTTCAGTGGGTGTAAGCAGTTTCAGGTACATCGCCGCACCTCGTCGAGTTGGCCGATCATGTACAACGCCTGTTCTGGCCAGTCGGCGCATTCATCGTTCAACAATCGCTCGCAATCGTCCAGCGTTTGCGCGAGCGGTACGCTCACTCCAGCCCGGCCGGTGAAATGCTCGGTGGTGAAGAACGGCTGGGTCAGATAGCGTTCCAGTCGCCGCGCCCGATGGACCGTGGCCCGGTCGGCGGGGGACAGTTCTTCCAGACCCAACATGGCGATGATATCCTTCAATTCTTCGTACTCGGCCAGGGTGCGGCGCACCGCTTGGGCGATTCGGTAATGGCGCTCGCCGACCACGGTCGGCGTCAGCAGTTTGGAATCCGAAGTCAGCGGATCCACCGCCGGGTAAAGGCCCTGGCTAGCCCGCTGTCGCGACAGGGCCAGCACCGCCGACAAATGCGCGAAGGTGTGGGCGGCGGCGGGGTCGGTGAAATCGTCGGCGGGTACATACACGGCCTGCACCGAGGTCATCGCGCCGTTGGCGGTGCTGCAAATCCGCTCCTCCAGTTCCGCCAGTTCGCTGCCCAGCGTCGGCTGATAACCCACTCGCGACGGCAATCGACCCATGAGGCCGGACACTTCCGCGCCCGCTTGGACGAAGCGGAAGATATTGTCGATCAGCAACAGCACGTCGCGGTGGGCCACATCGCGGAAATACTCGGCAATCGTCAGCGCCGCGTGGCCGACCCGAAACCGCGCGCCGGGTGGTTCGTCCATCTGGCCGAACACCAGCACCGCCTGGTCGAGTACGCCAGCGTCGCGCATCTCCCGATGTAATTCCTCGGCCTCGCGGCAGCGTTCGCCAATGCCGCAGAATAGACTGACCCCCTGATAGCGCCCGACCATGTTGTGAATCAATTCGGTGATGATGACCGTCTTGCCGACGCCCGCCCCGCCGAACAAGCCAGCTTTTCCGCCGCGTTCCAGCGGACAGAGCAGGTCGATGACCTTGATGCCGGTCTCGAACCGTTCGCGCCCGATCTGTTGTTGGCGCAACGGCGGCGGCGGCCGATGAATTGCCCACCGTTCGACTTCGACCAGCGGCGGCCCGTCGTCGATCGTCGCGCCGAACACGTTCACCATCCGCCCCAGCAACACCGGTCCGACTGGCATGGTCAACGACGTTCCGCTGTCCCACACCGGCTCGCCGCGCGCCAGCCCCTGGGTGGCGGTCAGGGCGATGTTGCGCACGGTGTCGGCGCCGAGGTGCTCGTTGACTTCCAGCACGATTTCCAACCGCCGGCCGGCCAGCAGGCGTTGGCGCAAGGGCGGCGGGCGACTGGGGAACCGCGCGTCCACCACGCTGCCGCGCACGGCGGTAACCGTACCGACGTTTTCGGCGGTAATGGGGGGTGGGGCGGAGAGCAAAATGGTAGGCGACATAAGCCTGCTAAGATTGATCCTTACGAGAGTTGGAAGCAATATGTCGGATAAGTGAGACTATCATCATTCACCTTTCGGAGAAAAACCGTGCCACTCATTTTGACCGAAACCCAAGACGCGATCGGAACGATCGTGATGAACCACGCCCAAAAGCGCAACGCCCTCAGCGAGGCGTTGATCGGCGAGATCACCACCGCGTTGGAGTGCTTTCGGGAGCAAAGCATCCGCGTCGCCGTGTTGCGCGCCCCCGCCGGCGTCAAGGTCTGGTCCGCCGGCCACGATGTGAGCGAGTTGCCCGATCGCGGCCGCGACCCGCTCGGCTGGAGCGACTCGTTGCGGGTCCTGGTCCGCGCCATCCAGGAATTTCCGGCGCCCGTCATTGCCCTGATCGAGGGCGGCGTCTGGGGCGGTGGCTGCGAAGTGGCCATGGCCTGCGACATCCTGGTCGCCACGCCCGAGGCAACCTTCGCCATTACCCCGGCCAAGCTGGGCGTTCCCTACAACCTGGGCGGTCTGCTGACGCTGATCAACATGGTTCCGCTGCCGGTGGCCAAGGAAATGCTGTTCACCGCGCAACCGATCCCGACGGCGCAGGCGCTGAATCTCGGCGTCATCAACTACATCCAGCCCGCCGACGAGATCGAAGCCTTCGTGTACGGCCTGGCCAGCCAGATCGTCGCCAACTCGCCCCTGAGCATCGCGGTGATGAAGGAGGAGCTGCGGTTGCTGGCCAGCGCCCGCACCCTGAGTCCGGAACTGTTCGAGCGGATCCAAGGCTTGCGCCGCGTCGTGTACGACAGCCACGACTATCAGGAAGGCTTGAATGCGTTCCGCGAGAAACGAAAACCCCGGTTCCGGGGCGAATAGGCCAACCCAGCGGTCGGGGGATCATGGAAACCATCGATACCGTCGTCGTCGGCGCGGGGGTAATCGGCCTGGCGGTGGCCCGCCAATTGGCGCTGGCCGGTCGCGAAGTGCTGATCCTGGAGGCGGAAGCCCGCTTTGGCGCGCAAACCTCGGCGCGCAACTCCGAGGTCATCCACGCCGGCATCTACTACCCGACCGGCTCGCTCAAGGCCCGCTGGTGCGTGCGGGGCAAGGAACTGCTCTATCGGTACTGCGCCGAGCGCGGCGTCGCCCATCGCCGGATCGGCAAGCTGTTGCTCGCCGTCGACGCCGAGGATCTGCCCATGCTTGCCAGCTACGCGAAGCGGGCGGCCGCCAACGGCGTGCCGCTCCAGTCACTGGGGGCCGTTGAGATTCACCGGCGCGAACCGGCGGTGCGCGCGATCGCCGGCCTGTATTCCGAATCGACCGGCATCCTCGACAGCCACGGCCTGATGCTGGCGTTGCTGGGCGACGCCGAACGGGCCGGCGCGACCCTGGTCACCCGAACACCGGTGGCGGCGGCACACATTGGGTCGGATGGGATCGTTGTGCGCACCGGCGGTGATGCGCCGCTCGAATTGCGTTGCCGCTGGCTGGTCAACGCGGCCGGCTTGCGGGCGCAGGAACTGGCCCGGCGCATCGTCGGCTTTCCGGCCGAACGCATCCCGCCCACGTTCTACGCCAAGGGTCACTATTTCCTGCTGAGCGGTCGCGCGCCGTTCCGGCAACTGGTCTATCCGATGCCGGACCTTGCCGGACTGGGCATTCATGTGACGCTTGACCTGGGCGGCCAGTGCCGGTTCGGACCGGATGTCAGCGGCTGGCCGGCCACGCCGGACCATGCGTTCGAATCTGGCCTGGAGGACAAGTTTTATCGGGCGATCCGCCGCTACTATCCCGACCTGCCGGACGGCGCGCTGCGACCCGGCTACACCGGGATTCGGCCCAAGATCACCGGTCCGCGCGAGATCGCCGGCGACTTCATCATCCAAGGACCCGCCGCGCATGGGGTGGCGGGGTTGGTGAACCTGTTCGGGATCGAATCGCCGGGCCTGACCGCCTGCCTGGCGATCGCCGAACAGGTGTTGGCCGAACTGACCGTGGAACCGCGCCGTCACGTGCCGTGATGGCGCCGATGATAGCGATCCAGAAAGCGACCAAGGCGCCCAATCGCGTCCATCAGGTCGTCCTCGTGGGGCAGGAACACGATCCGCAGATGGTCGGGCTGGGGCCAGTTGAAACCAGTGCCTTGTACCAGTAGCACCTTTTCCTCCAGCAACAGTTCCAACACGAACTGCTGATCGTCGGCGATGGGATAGAGCTTGGGATCAAGCCGTGGAAACAGATACAGCGCCGCCTGGGGTTTGGCGCAACTGACGCCGGGAATCGCCGTGAGCAACTGGAACGCCAGGTCACGTTGCTTGCCCAGCCGGCCGGTGGGCAACACCAGGTCGCCGATGCTTTGATAGCCGCCGAGCGCGGTCTGGATCGCGTATTGGGCCGGGACATTGGCGCACAACCGCATCGAGGCCAGGATGGTCAGGCCCTCGATGTAGTCCTGGGCATGGCTCCGTTCGCCCGACACCACCACCCAGCCGGCGCGGTAGCCGCAGGCCCGGTAATTTTTCGACAGGCCGTTGAAGGTCAGGCACAGCACGTCGTCGGCTAGGGACGCGATGGACGTGTGCTGGGCGCCATCGTAGAGCACCTTGTCGTAAATCTCATCGGCGTACACGATGAGTTGGTGCTGGCGGGCGATCTCCAGGATTTCCCGCAGTAGTTCCGCCGGGTACAGCGCGCCGGTCGGGTTGTTGGGGTTGATGATGACGATGGCGCGGGTGTTCGGGGTGATCTTGCCGCGGATATCGTCCAGGTCCGGCAGCCAGCCGGCCTGCTCGTCGCACAGATAGTGGCGCGGGGTTCCGCCCGACAGGCTGACCACCGCCGTCCACAGCGGATAGTCCGGCGCCGGAATCAACACCTCGTCGCCGTTGTTGAGCAGGGCTTGCAGGGCGATCGTGATCAATTCGGACACACCGTTGCCGATGTAGATGTCCTCGACCTGCACCCCGCGAATCTGCTTTTGCTGGGTGTAGTGCATGATCGCCTTGCGCGCGGCGAATAGCCCTTTCGAGTCGCAGTAACCGGAGGCATCCGGCAGATTGTGGATCACGTCCTGGACGATCTCGTCCGGCGCCAGAAAGCCGAACGGCGCGGGGTTGCCGATGTTGAGCTTGGTGATCCGTTGCCCTTCGTCTTCCATTTGCTTGGCGCGCGCCAGCACCGGGCCGCGAATGTCGTAGCAAACGTTGGCGAGCTTGGCGGATTTGAGGATCGGTTGCATCGGGGGGTCATCCTGCGGTTAGGTCAATTCCGTGGTCACGGTGAAGGGATCGAGCAAGAGCGCGAAACCGTCGGGGTGATGAAAATCCGGCGGCCCTGGTGGATGCCGCAACGCCCAATACGAGCATTGACCGCTCTGTTGCTCGATGACGGCGGACAGCGCCAGCCACAATGCGCCGTCGCCCGGTTCCGCCGTCAGTTCGGCCAGATCCACCACGGCTTCCAGTTCAAGCCGATCCGCGCCAATGCGCAAGGTGATGGTCGGTGGTGGGATCGGATCGACGGCCGTCATTCCCGTTCGATACGCCGTGAAGCGATAAACGGCCCATTCGGCCGATGGCGCGAAGTTGAATTCATGATAACCCGCGCGCGCGCCTCCCGCCAGGAACGCCTCAAAGCAGGTGCGCCGCCACAGTTCGTCCGCGCGACGCGACGGGCGCGGGTCGGGCAAGCGCACGCCGGCCAAGTCGCCCTCGATCACGTAGCGCAACGCGAGCGATCCAGCGGGAGTCCGGTGAACCTCGACCGTGAAGCGCCGGATGGCTGGACAAGGCGTGGCGGAATGACAACACAGGGCAACGGTCGGCATGGGGGATCAGGTCGAATCCGGCCGTTGGTCGCGCTTGGCAAGCAGAGCCGTCGCCTTGTTGACGCCGGCCAGCGCGAGCCAGCCCGCGCCGATGCCGACCAGTAGGTTGAGCAACATCGGAGTGAGGGCCGCCAACACGCCGCCGACGCCGGGTATGCCGCCAACGGCGGCTTCCGCGTGGTGCAACACCTCATGGGAATAGGGCAGGCCATGCAGCAGAATTCCGCCGCCCACCATGAACATGGCCGCCGTGCCGACGACGGACAGTACCTTCATCAGATACGGCGCGACGCGCAGCAGGCCCTGGCCCAGGATGCGCTTGAAACCGGCCCAGGCATGGGTCGCGTTATCCTTCATCAGATGAAGCCCCGCGTCGTCCAGCTTGACGATGCCGGCCACCAGGCCATACACGCCCACCGTCATGAGAACGGCGATGCCGGCGACCACGGCCACCTGGACGGCGAAGGAGACATTTTGCACGGTGCCCAGGGCGATCACGACGATTTCCGCCGAGAGCACGAAATCGGTGCGGATCGCGCCCCGGATTTTTTCCCGCTCGAACGCCACCAGATCCACGGCGGGGTCGCTGAGCGTCTGGACGGTCGCGGCGTGCTCGGCATCCGTGCCGGTCTTGCCGTGCAGAAATTGGTGCGCAACTTTTTCAAAGCCCTCGAAACACAGATAGGCGCCGCCCACCATCAACAACGGGGTGATCGCCCACGGCGCCACCGCGCTGATCAACAACGCCGCCGGAACCAGGATCAGCTTGTTTTTCATCGAACCCTTGGCGACCGCCCACACCACCGGCAATTCGCGCTCGGCGCGCACCCCCGACACCTGCTCGGCGTTCAGCGCCAGGTCGTCGCCCAGGACGCCGGCGGTCTTTCTCGCCGCCACCTTGGTCATCAGCGCCACGTCGTCCAACACGGTGGCGATGTCATCGATCAAAGCTAACAGGCTGGTGCCGGCCATGCGGTAACTCCTGGGATAGAGAGGTGAGAATAAAAGCGGTTTTTCAGGGAGTATTTCTTAGAATATGCCACGTGGAATAATTCTGCGGAGCATTCATCCATGAGCGAGAAAACCGTCAAATCGATAACCGGCCTTGATGGGGCGGTCGCGGCGCTGCGCCAGCACCTGCTGGAGAAAGGCAACCGCTTCGAGTACGGCCCCGACTACAAAGGCAACGGTAAGGTGCTAGCCAACGTCAGGCAGACCGCGCGAATGTACGAGGAGATGGGTTATACCAAGCTGGTCGAGCTGGGCGACCCGCCGGTTTACGCCCTGTTGCAACGCGGCCATCGGGAACTGCATGTCTTTCAGCCGCAAGACCCGAAAGTCCGGCAATGGCTGGAGAATGAAAAAGCCGATCCGAACGATCCCGCCATCCGCGCCTACATGCTCGGTCAATCCGGTTTGAGCGAGGCGGATCTCGCGGTCGCCGCCAAGCCTCGGCGTTACCACATCAACGAGGTGGACGAGGTGTTCATCGTCACCAGCGATGATGGTTGAATCGTGAATCTCCAACCGGGCCGGGAAGCGAACCGTCCGGCTCCGTGGTGGCGGAAGCGGCTGGGGGATTCGACAACACCCGCTCCCAATACACCACACCCGGCAGCGGATTGACGTAGTAGGGCGCGCGGCGCTGAAAACCCATCGAGGCGTAAAGGCGCATCGCATCTTCCAGCCCCTCCAAGGTATCCAGCCGCATCGCGGCATAGCCCAGGGCTGTCGCTTCGTCCACGATCCGGGTCGCCAGGACGCGCCCCAGCCCTCGACCGCGATACGCCGGCCGGACGAACAGCCGTTTCATCTCGCAGACCTTGTCGTCCAGCGGGCGCAGGGCCACGCAGCCCGCCGCGCTCGGTCTATCCAGCGCGAGCAGCAACCGGCCCCTCGGTGGCGCGTAGCGCCCCGGTAGGGTCGCGAGTTCCTTCTCAAAGCCCTGGAAACACAAATCGACGTTCAGGAAACGCTGGTACTCGCGGAACAGCGTCCGCGCGGTATCGATATCGTTGGCGGTTTGCGCTTGCACGAGGTTCATGGTCACCTCCGGTCTGGTGGTCCCAGTGAAGTAGAATCGGATCCGTTCGCGAGCTTATGGAGTAAGTGTGGTGCCAACAGTAAACGATCCTCAAGCGCTCCTCCAGGCGGCGGTAAAATTCCACCAAGCGGGGGAATTGGCGCGGGCGGCGCCACTTTATGAGCGGGTGCTGCGATTGTCGCCCGCGGACCCCGACGCGCTCCATCTGTTCGGGCTGGTTCGCCACCAGCAGGGCGCTCACGCCGAGGGAGCGGCCTATATCCGGCGCGCGGTGGACCTGGTCCCCGACAATCCGGTGCTGCGCAGTAACCTGGGGGATGCCTTACGCCGGGCTGGAGAGCCCCAGGCCGCGATCGAGCAGTTGCAGGTCGCTCTCGCCTTGCGTCCCGATCATGCCGGCGCCCACCTCAATCTTGGCGCCGCCTACGGGGATATCCACGCCCATGAGGCGGCGCTGCGCCATGCCGAGGCGGCCGCGCGGTTGGCTCCGGGGCTGGCGGAAGCGCATTACAACCTCGGGCGTGCGTTATTCGACCAGTTGCGACTGGAGGACGCCGTCGTCGCCTTTCGCGCGGCGCTCCAGCGCCGCCCCGACTATCCAGTCGCGGCGGACAATCTGCTTTATCTGCTGAACCTGATTCCAGGACTGGACCCTTGGGAGGTCGCCGCCGAACACCAGCGGGTCTGTAGCCATCTGAACCACCTTGCCAGGCCGCCTCGAACAGATCCGCGCCGCGGACTCGATCGGGTGCTGCGAATTGGCTACGTTTCCCGGGATTTTCGCGCTCACGCGGTAAATTACTTTTTCGAGCCGGTGCTGGCTCACCACGATCACCAGCGCTTTCGTATCTACTGTTATTCCGACGTGGAGAGCCCGGATGCGGTGACGGTGCGGCTAAAAAGTCTTGCTGACCAATGGCGCGATATCGCCGGTTGGTCCGACCACCGTCTCGATCAGCAGGTTCGCGCGGACCGCGTGGACATTCTGGTGGATCTGGGCGGCCACACCGAAAAGAACCGCCTCATGCTCTTTGCCCGCAAGCCAGCGCCGTTGCAAATCAGTTGGCTAGGCTACCCGAACACCACCGGGCTCGCGGCGATGAATTATCGGATCGTCGATGTGTTCACCGCGCTGGAGGGAGAGGCCTTTCCCGGCTGTGAAGCACCACTGCGGTTGCCACGGCTATTCGCCTGTTTTCGTCCCCCTGACCACGCCCCCGCCATCAGCCCAGCGCCGGCCGCGAAGACCGGTCAGGTCACTTTCGGCGCCTTGCACAAGCTAGAGAAAATCAATCCCGCGGTGATTCGCCTTTGGAGCCGACTGCTCCAGGCGCTCCCGGATGCGCGCCTGCTCATTGCCCGCGACCAGATCGATGCTTGGCAGCGACAGCGGCTGGAGGGAGCATTCGCGGCCTTGGGGATCGATTCTGGGCGGCTTCTGTTACGTTCGTTGAACGATCCCACCCGCAGCTTCTTCGAACAGTTCAAGGATATCGACATCTTCCTCGATGTGTTTCCGTGGAGCGGTCATACCCTCGCCTGCTGCGCCCTCTGGCAGGGGGTACCGGTCATCACCCTGGAAGGAAGAAGCCACGCGGGGAGAATGGTATCCAGCCTGCTTCATGCCGTTGGACTGGAGCAACTGATCGCCAGGGACGAGGCCCAGTACCTGCGCGTCGCGGCCGACCTGGCGGCGGATATCCCGGCCCTGGCCGCTCTACGCGCCAACCTCCGTCATCAGGTGGCCGCCTCGCCGCTACGCGACGAACTGGGGTTCACCCAGGCGCTGGAGAAGCTATATACCAAAGCATGGGCCGAAAGGTCGTGAAATCGGTTTGACTCCGTAGGATTCCCCCGTGATCGGTCGGGCGCGGCGGGTCAAACCCTATTACTTGCAGGATAAGCTGAGGAACGAAGCCCCTCCAAACAGGGCGACCTGGAGAGGCTGAACGGTTGCGAGCAAAATGGCAAGCCGTGTACTAAAGTGTATCTGGCAGTTTGGCTTGCCGCATTAAATGACAATTGTAGGTTTCCTGGATGAATTGTGGCCGGCTGGCGCAAGAAAACCCTTTCCACCCCTTCGACAATAAACAGAGCCGCGTAACGGAGGGGTTTGGCTCAACCGCTAGCATCTCCACAAGATCAAACAGGGTTGCCATATCCCAGTTGCGATTGATAGGGAGTACCCACGTTGAACGCCACCTCAGATAAACCTCACAGGAGCGACCCCGCCGACGTTTCGGCGTCGATTTACGACGTCGTCATCGTCGGTGCCGGAGTCAGCGGCGCGATCATCGCCCACGAACTGGGTCGAAACGGCTTTCGCGTGCTCGTTCTGGAAGCCGGCCCGGGGCATGATCTGACCATTCCCGGGTACGAGCAATACCTCTCGCGCTTCTACGCCGCGACCTCCAAGGACAACAACGCTCCCTATCCCCCCAATCGCAATGCCCCCATGCCGCGGAGCACGGACGTTCGGAGGCTCCAGCCAGGCGAGCCCGACGCGAGCGGTTACATCGTTCAGAACGGTCCCATCGCGCTCGACAGCACCTACACTCGGGTCGTCGGCGGCACGACCATGCACTGGGAGGGCAAGGCCCTGCGCATGCTGCCCGAGGATTTCGAGATGCGCGCCCGGTTCGGGCGCGGTTTGGATTGGCCGATTTCCTACGAGCAGTTGGCGCCCTATTACCGCCAGGCCGAATTCGAGCTGGGCGTGTCCGCCGACGTCGAGGAGCAGGCTTACCATGGAATCCGCTTCGATCCCGGCTACGTCTATCCGATGCGCAAGATCCCGGTTTCCTACCTGGACAAAACGGTCGCCAGCGGCTTGAACGGCGCCGAAGTCTCGCTGCGCGGCGCAAGGTTCACCCTGACCGTCCGCAGCACGCCGCAGGCGCGCAACGGCGTACCCAACCCCCGCTATGACGGGGGCAAGGGATACGTTCCGGTCGGCGCGGTCAGCGTCGAGCAAGTCGAGCAGGGCGAACGCTGTCAGGGCAACAACAACTGCACCCCCATCTGCCCGGTCCAGGCCAAATACCATGCCGGCAAGACGCTGATCAAGGCGCTCGCCACCGGCCGCGTGAAGCTTCTGCCCCAAGCCGTGGCGTCGAAGGTCGAGATCGACCCCGACAACGGCAGGGTTCGCCACGTCGAGTTCAAGACCTACACGGACCCCGGCTCGACCGAACACGCGACCGGCATCGCTCGGGGGCGGGTTTTCGTGCTCGCCGCCAACGCGGTCGAGAATGCCCGGCTGATGCTGGCCTCCGGCTTGCCGGGCACCAGCAATTTGGTGGGACGAAACCTGATGGACCATCCGTTCCTGCTGACCTGGGGCCTGATGCCCGAGGTGGTGGGAACCCTGCGGGGGACGCAAAGCACCTCGGGAATCCAGGACCTCCGCGGCGGCGCGTTTCGCCGACACCAGGCGGCCTTCGCGGTCAGCATCCACAACGACGGCTGGAGTTGGGCAACCGGTTCGCCTTACACGGTCCTGGCCGATATCGTCGATCGCCAAAACCAGTTCGGCACCGCCCTGCGCCGACGCTTGGTCGACCAGGTTTCGCGCCAGTTGCAGTTGGCGTTCATGGTCGAATTGTTGCCGGACCAGAACAATCGCGTCACCGTCGACGCGCGCTACACCGACCCGCTCGGCAATCTCCGTCCCGTCATTTCCTACGGTCTCTCCGACTACACCCTGGACGGAATCGCCTATTCACGGCAGCTTTCCCGGCTGATTTTCCAAAGGCTCGGCGTCGAGGATCACACCACCTACGATCCGCTGGATTACGGCTACATAAGCTACAAGGGCGAGGGCTACACGGTACGGGGCGGCAATCACTGGGCTGGAACCCACATCATGGGAACCCATGCGAAGGACTCCGTGGTCGATGGCACACAGCGTTCGTGGGATCACGAGAACCTCTACCTGGTAGGGGCCGGCAGCATGCCCACGACCGGCACCTCGAACACGACGTTGACCCTGTCGGCACTCTCCTTCCTGACGGCCGAGCGCATCCGGGTCGGACTCGACAAGGATCGGTCTCCCGCAACCATCGCAGCGGCTTAATTCCGCACAGGGGTCATGGCATGAGCCTGAAAAGAATCATGACGCTCGACGAATTGCACAACTACTTGCACGCCGCGATGCAGTTGGAGCACGCGACCATTCCTCCCTACCTGACGGCGCTCTATTCCATCCAGCCCGGAACCAACTCGGCTGCCTTTCATGTGCTCCGGGTGGTGGTCGTGGAGGAGATGTTGCACCTGACGCTCGCCGCCAACATCCTGAACGCCGTGGGCGGTGCTCCGAACCTCGCGCGCGAGGGTTTCGTGCCCCTGTATCCCGCTTACCTCCCGGACGGTGAAACCGACTTCGAAGTCGGCCTGCAGCGGTTTTCCCGGGAAGCGGTCGAGACTTTCCTGCGAATCGAGCGGCCCGCCCGCTCGCCGGAAGAAAGCCAGGGTCTGGTTCGCCGCCAGAGAGTCGGCCGGGGGTTGCTGCCCACGTTCCGGGCGGCGGATGATTCCGAGCTGCACTTTTACAGCATCGGGGAGTTCTATCAAGAGATCAGCCGGGGCCTGACGTACCTTCAGGAAGAGAAAACGAAGTCCGGCGAAACCCTGTTCAGCGGCGATCCAGCGCGGCAGATCACGCCCGACTACTACTACTCCGGCGGGGGCGAGATCATCCCCGTGTCAAACCTCGAAACGGCGCAGGAGGCCATTCGCCTGATCTCGGAGCAGGGCGAGGGATTCGGCAAGCGGATCTACGACTACGAGGGCGAGCTTGCCCACTACTACCGCTTCCAGCAACTCGTCCTGGGCCGCTATTACCGAAAGGGCGACGCGCCCGACCATCCGAGCGGTGGGCCCGTGGACGTCGACTGGGACGCGGTTTATCCGGTCAAGACCAATGCCCGCCTCGCCGACTATCCGCAACCGTCCGAGTTGCATGCGGCGGCGGTGGAATTCAACGCGCAATATCAGGGCTTCCTGGGCCGTCTCACCCAAGCGTTCTCGGGACAGCCGGAACTTTTGCTCGATGCGGTGGGCGACATGTTCCGCATCCGGGAAACGGTCAGTCGGTTGATGCGCAATCCGATTCCGGGAACGAGCGGGCTGAACGCCGCGCCCACCTTCGAAATGCCGCTTCCGACGGAGACCTAAAGCCATGCATGCCGACCAAGCCGAGTTTCGGGATTTTCTCAGCCTTTCTTCGGTAGTCACCGGCTTCACCACGTTCCAGCTTCAGGGAACCGGGCAAGCGGAGTCTTATTTTTCCACCCTGATCGACATCCTGGGCGAGACGCCGGTAGCCGCGCTGCTGCAAACTTTTCGGCGGGTGCGGCGGGAAGCCGGCGCGGACGAAGCGGCGCTCGACCGGTTGCTGCGGGCCGCGATCTTCAGCGACGAAAAGTTCGGCCCCATCGCTCGCAACCTGATCAAGCTCTGGTACGTGGGCACCTGGTATCAATTACCCGCTGTCTGGCGTGAAGTCTTCGGGGAGCTGGAGAAAGACACGACGGTCGTCGTGTCTCCGGCAGCGTACACCGAGGGCCTGCTCTGGCCGGCCATCGGCGCCAACCCCGCGGGCGCGAAAGGCCCTGGCTATGGGACCTGGGGCGCCCCCCCGCGCATTCCCGAAGTTTGAGAACACCGACAGGAAACCTGACATGAGCAGACAAAAATCCGATGTCCTCGCTTACATGAACGACGGTTCGATCCGGGTTCCGTTTTTCGAGAAAGTGACTCTCGCGAACAATCAGGACGACGGCTACTGGATCGCGGCGGTCGATATCAACGGGGATGGACGTCTGGACATCGTGACCTCTGGACTGGCGGTGGGCAAAGTCGTTTGGTACGAGAACCCAACCTGGAAAAAGCGGGTGATCGCCGACTTCCCGCTGCCGGTCGCCATCGATCCCGGCGACATCGCGGGACGGGGGCGCAACGACCTGGTCATTTCCCACAATTACGGCAACTGCATGTTTTGGTGCCGCCCCGAGGACGGCAAGGTGTCGTGGCTCGAAAATCCGGGCACGTTCGATCGCGACGAGCCGTGGCCCGTCCACTTCATTTGCGATCTCATGGCGGCGCACCGGCTGCAACTGGGGCACTTCACCCAGACCGAGCGCCTGGAGTTGCTCGCGCTGCCGGTTGTGGGCTGCCGGCCCTACGGCAAGGGTGTGCACGAGCCCGTCGCCGTCACCCTCTTCGAGCGGCCGCAAGACGTCCTGCAAGCACCCCGCTGGGAAGGCAGGATCATCGATAACGAGCATTTTCGCATCATTCACGACGTCGTCCGCCACCGGTTCGGCGGCTATTCCGGCGAGCGGCTGGAGTCGGTTCTGCTGGCCAGCGAAGAAGGCATTAGCTGGTATTACCACGACGAACGCACCGGCGAGTGGGAGATCGTCCCCATCGGGGCGGGGGACGACACCAACGTCGCCAACGGGTTCAAGGGCTGCGGCAACGTAGCCTACGGCCGAGTCGGCGACGATCCCTACGCCTATATCGCGACCATCGACCCGTTCCACGGCAATATCGTCGCCGTCTACACGCGCAAGCCGGGCCAAGCCCTCACCGATCATCCATGGACCCGCACCGTGCTCGATACCTTCGGCCCCTTCGACGCCAAATCCCAAGGGCCCGGCCACCATGTGGTGACCGGTGATTTCGACGGCGACGGCGACGATGAATTTTTGGTCGCGCTGCGCGGTCCGCTGCCCCATCAGGGCGTCTACTACTACAAGCCAATCGACGTCGAACAAGGTCTGTTCGAGCGCTGGCGGGTTTCGTCCGCCTCGGCGGCCCGGATCGCGATCGGCGATTTCGACGGAGACGGCCGGTTGGATTTCGCCACCACCGGCTACTACACGCCGGGCTATTACCTCTGCGACAACTCCCAGGTGAACATCTTCCTGAATCGGTTCGCCCAATAGGACCGCTTCGAGCATTCGTTCGATTTGGTCGCTAATGATGGAACCGCTCGGCTAGCCGCCGGCCAGTCGAGCGCTGCCCCGAACGAGCATAAGAGGAAATCGCAACCATGATCCAAGGGAAAGAAGCGGAACGGCTCCGCCAGGCGTATGCCGAAGAACCGCGCTGGATGCTCTGGGGCCCCTACCTGTCCGAACGGCAATGGGGCACGGTCCGCGAAGACTACAGCGAGGACGGCAACGCCTGGGATTACTTTCCGCACGATCATGCCCGGTCGCGGGCCTACCGCTGGGGCGAGGACGGCCTGGCTGGCATCTCCGATGACGCGCAGCGGCTTTGCTTCGCGCTTGCCCTGTGGAACGGCAAAGACCCCATCCTCAAGGAGCGGCTTTTCGGGCTGACCAACAGCGAAGGCAACCACGGCGAGGATGTCAAGGAATACTATTACTATCTCGATAACACCCCGACCCACAGCTACATGAAGTGGCTGTACAAATACCCGCAGGAATCCTTCCCCTACGATGCCCTGGTGGCCGAAAATCGCCGGCGCAAGGAGACCGACCCGCACGCCTCCGAATTCGAGCTGATCGATACAGGGGTGTTCGCGGGTGATCGTTACTTCGACGTGCAGGTGGAGTACGCCAAGGCCTCTCCGCGGGATCTGCTGATCAAGATCCAGATCACCAATCGCGGGCCGAGCGCCTCCAAACTCGACGTGCTACCGACCTTGTGGTTTCGCAACACCTGGTCCTGGTTCCACGACGCCGAGCGGCCCCAGCTTGAGGGGCGACCGGCCGCTGGTCCCCAGCAGATTGCCGCCATACGAGCGACCCCGGCCCCCTCGGAAGACGAGGTCGGCCCCATGATGCTCTACTGTCTCCGTCCCGACGAGTTGCTGTTCGTCGAGAACGAGACGAACAGCGTCCGGCTGTGGGGCGGGAGCCCTCGCACTCCCTACCCCAAGGACGGGATCAACGATCATGTGGTAATGAGCCGCGACACCGTCAACCCCGCGCTCACCGGAACCAAAGCCTCCGCCGCTTATCACCTTGAAATCGAGCCCCAGGAAACGAAGACGGTCAGGCTGCGTCTTTCCTCGAACCTCGATCACGTCGATCCCTTCGGCCCGGATTTTGAGGCAACCTTTCAGACCCGATTCCAGGACGCCGATCAGTTCTACGCCTCCCTGGGGCCCGAAGAACTCACGGACGATCAGCGGGCGATCCAGCGCCAGGCTTACGCCGGAATGCTTTGGGGCAAACAATATTACTACTACCATGTAAGGGACTGGCTGAAGGGCGACCCAGTCGGGCCGCCGCCGCCGGCCAACCGCTCCCGCAACAACGCCTGGACCCATTTTTACGCCAGCAACGTCCTTTCGATGCCGGACAAGTGGGAATACCCGTGGTTCGCCAGTTGGGACTTGTGCTTTCAATCGGTGGTTTTTGCCCGACTCGACCTGCGGTTCGCCAAGAACCAATTGCTGACCCTGGCGCGTGAATTCTATATGTCGCCGGCGGGCGCGGTGCCGGCCTATGAGTGGGCGTTCAGCGATGTGAATCCGCCGCTTCATGCCTGGGCGGCGCTGCGCATCCATGAAATCGAAAAGGAAGTATGGGGCGGCAGCGGTGACTCCGAGTTTCTGGCCCAGATCTTCGGCTATTGCCTGATGTACTTCACCTGGTGGACCAACCGGAAAGACTCCGATCAAAAAGGGCTGTTCGAAGGTGGCTTTCTTGGGCTCGACAATATCTCCCTCATCGACCGCAGCCACCTGGGCGAGTTCGAGGCTCAGTTGGGAACAAAGCTTGAGCTGTACCAATCCGACGGCACGAGCTGGATGGGCATGTTCAGCCTCAATTTGATGGAGATGGCCCTCGAGTTGTCCAAGCAAGGTCAGACGGAATACGCGCGGCTGGCCACCAAGTTCTTCCAGAATTTTGTGTTGATCGCCGAGGCCATGAACAGCATCGAGCGCCGCTCGCAGGGCCAGGTGAAGCTGTGGGACGACGAAGATGGTTTCTTTTACGACGTGCTTCGAGTCAGCGGCAACCCCGACCGATACTTCAGCATCAAGCTGCGATCCCTGGTGGGCATTCTGGCGCTATTTCCAGTCGCCGCGGTTGACTTCGGTCAGCTCGACAACGATTGCATCCACGGACTCAAGGCGCAAGCCAAATGGTTCCTGGACAACCACCCCGAATTTCTCGAACAGGTGTTGACGACGCACGCTGACGAAAAAGAACGTCACCTGCTCAGTTTCGTCAAGCCGGATCGGTTGAAAATCATCTTGCAGCGGGTGTTCGACGAGACGGAGTTTCTCGGCCCTCACGGGATTCGAGGAATCTCGCGGGCTTACCGCGATACGCCCGCCAGCCTCACCGTCGACGGCGTCACCATCACCGCGCGGTACGAGCCGGCGGAATCATCCATCGGTCTCTTCGGCGGAAACTCCAATTGGCGCGGACCTGTGTGGTTCCCCATCAATTTTCTCCTGATCGACATCCTGCGGCGCTACCATGAATTTCTTGGCGCTGATTTCCAAGTGGAATATCCGACGCGCTCCGGTCAGCAGCGTAACCTGGGGCAGATCGCCGACGATTTGAGTCGGCGCCTGGTCAACATCTTTGAGCGCGGCGCCGATGGCAACCGCCCGGTCTACGGCGGCGACACGACCTTCCAGAACAATCCGAACTGGCGGGAATTCATCTTGTTTTTCGAGTACTTTCACGGAGACAACGGCTCCGGAATCGGCGCCTCGCACCAGACCGGCTGGACCGGCTTGGTGACCGAGCTTCTCCATCGCTCATGATAGAGATCTGACAAATGCCAAACGACCAAGTGAAATTTAAGCGGGATATCTGGTTCGGCGTCACTCCCACGCTGTGGTGGAACGACGACTTCCTGGATATCGACATTGGAATTACGTTCGGACAATGCGTGAGCGAAATGGCGCTCGCCGGCTTTCAAGGTTGCAGCGTCGGCCACAAGTTTCCCACCGACATCAAGGAACTCACGCGCGAGCTCGATCTCCGCGGCCTCCGCGTTTCCGAACCCTGGACGAGTCTCTTTTTCACTTGCCGGGAGATGCACGACAAGACGGTGAACGATTTCCGAAAATCCCTGGATTTCATCAAGGCGATGAACGGTACCGACGTCGTGGTCGCCGAACTCGGCCATTCGGTGCACCAAAGCGCTGTCGCGGTCCTGCCCAACCATCCCGTTTTCGATGACCAACAATGGGATTCGCTGACGCAAGGCCTCAACGAAATCGGCCGGATCGCCAAAGATGCGGGCATGCGCCTATGCTATCACCACCATATGGGTACCGGCGTGCAGACGCGAGCCGAAGTTGACCGACTGGCCGCTTCCACCGATCCCGAACTCGTCTACTTCCTGCTCGACACCGCCCATCTCCGGTTCGCGGGAGACGATCCGCTCGCCATGGCCGAGAAGTACGCCGACCGGATCAAGCACGTCCATTTGAAGAATCTCCGCCACCCCGTGCTGCAACAGGTGCTCCAGAACAACCTGTCCTTCAAGGAGGCGATCCAGGCGGGAATTTTCACCGTTCCCGGCGATCCCGAAGGCTGCATCGATGTTCGCCCAATCCTGCAAGTCCTCGCGGACCACAACTACGCGGGCTGGCTGGTCGTCGAAGCCGAACAGGACCCCGCCCGAGCGAATCCGTTGTATTACGCCAGGATGGCCCGCAACTATCTGCGCGAAGTCACGGGTCTTTAGGCGACATCCGCCCTCGCGACGAGCGAGTTGGCCGCAAGGCTTGCCCGATCAAAGCGGGTTCGAGGAACGAACCCGCCGCGCTGTCTTCGCTGACCGGCTCACGGCCTCACGACTTGGCTTCCACCATTTTAAGGATTCTGGAATACCCTTCCGGAAAACCGATGGTGACGGATCCCCTCGTGGGATGATCCATCTCGATGACCACGTAGATCACAATCGCGATCAGGGCCGCCAACAGGGACATCATCACGATATGCGCCCAGAAATTTTCGGTGCCGAACAGGAACGTGAAACCGATGACAATGATGGCCCCAGCCAAGACCCCGATCCAAATGACGCTCGGTAGCTCCTCGTGGGTGGCCTGATGGCGGAGATTGTGGTACTTCGACAATTCATTCAGGTTTTGCAGGATTTGGGTGTATAGAATTTGCTCGTGCCCACTATCTGGAACAATACCGTCGAGCAGGGTGAGCAACTGATTCAGGGCGGCCGCCGAACTGCTGGCGAACTGTTCAACCGACATCGGATGCCGTTCTTCGACGGCTTGGTGGATGTATTTTAGCAAGCTTTCCTTCATGGCAAGGGAAGCTGCTTTGTCCGGGTAGGCCGCCACGTTTTTGTACAGGACCATGGCGACGCTACTCTCCTTCTCGACATTCGCTTTAGCTTCGTTGAACTGCTCCCACACGACGAGCACCACGAAGGCCAGCAGCACGCCGTAGGTGGTTCCCAAGGTCGCGAAAACGAAGCCCGCCACGTCATTGTGAATTCGGCGGACTTCGGCCGGAATGAACCGGTGGACCACGAGAAACCCCGCGATCGAAAAGAGTACCGCAATGGCCACCAATAGAAAGATCGCCACCCATTGTGGCAACGCGAGCAGGTGGGCGGAAAGGGACATGGTGCCTCCAAAGCCATAAGGTAAAAAAGCGGCCATAACCCCCAAGCGTGAGGGGTAAGGTATTATGCCAACTACCGATCTGTCGAATTACGGGCAGGGTCGGGGGTTTACTTAATCTGTAATTACGGCATTCCCGAGATCGGCCACAAATCACCCGATGGCCGCTTCTTCAAAAACACCGAGGACGAGCCCGACATGCTCGTCCACCGCAGCCCCAACGCCATCGAAGACGGTCGCGACGAGCAGCTCGAACGGGCTGTTGAATACCTGCCCGGGCAACTCGGCGGACCCGCGCTGGAAATAATAGACGCGAATCCATCACCCAAAATGCCCGTTGCGCGCGGCGGGTCCTTCCACTTGTACCAGGAGTTGACTCAATGAAGCATCGCGTTATCGTCCATTGCGCTGGCGCTCTCGCCGCCGCTTTTCTGCTGGCGCGAACCGCCCACGCCCAAGACCCGGCGCCCGGCCTGCAAGATCTGGTCGGGGCGCGTGGCGGCAGCGGCGAGCAGGCTCTCCAGGAACGTGGCTACAAGTTCATCAAGGGAGAAAAATCGGGCGGCGCCAGTTACACGAACTGGCGTAACGCCCGTACCGGGCAGTGCGTCATCGTGCGCACCGCTAACGGTCGCTATCAATCCATCGTCACGGCGCCGGCTTTCGATTGCCAGGGCGGGGCGGCGGAGAGCGCGCCCACACCGAGACCCGGCCCAAGCGGTGGCCGCTTCGCCACCGTGTGCGGCGTCACGGTCGAGGGCAAGCCCTATCGCTACAAGTGCACGGTGGAAGGCGCTCCGCCGGGAGGACCGGGCAAGACCGTGGTCCGGTATCCCGACCAGACCATCACCCTGAACTGGCGCGGTCCCAGGCAGGGTAGCGTCACCTTCGAAGGCATGAAACCCCAGCCGGTGAGATTCAACACCGCCGAAGGTACCACCCAGTTCATCTTCGAGGGCAAAACCTATTTCTACGTGTCCGACCGGGGCGCGGCGGAGATGGAAGTCAAAAACTTCCGTTAAGGCGCGAGGGCCGCGCGCGCGGTCACGGCACTGGAGTTGGTGGTCGGCGGCGAAAACCGGAACACGCCACCGCCGGTTTTTCTGTACCCTAGCTGGGATTGGCCGCCGGCGGCCTGATCGACTCGATCGTCACCGCCACGGTCGGCGCCGTCGTGCTGTTGTTCCTTATCAAAATCATCAAAAAATTTATATATTCATAGGCCTACAATCCGTAATCGGATTGGCCTTGTTGAGGACGGATAGTTAGTCGGGGTCTGGGCGGGCGTCGGCGGATTTGCCGTTCACGGCTTGGTCGCTTTTTTGGGAGGTTCCCGCCAGATTCTGAGCAGGATCTGGGTCCGGTCCCACCAAGTCAGTTTCTTGTCCGCCAAGGCTTCCATGAAATCCGAGAGAACCTTGGAATTGGCGACCGCATAGTTGACCAAGAGCGAGCTGGGAACGAGCACGATGCAAAAAATCAGGAGCTTGACCCAGCCGGGTTGATTGGTTTCGTCGAAAAGGTTCATCCCCAGGAAACCGGTCGCGACGGTCGCGACCAACCCCAGCGTGGTCACCACCGTCAGGCGCATCACGGTGTTCGCCTGCCGCCGCTGGCTGTCGCTGTCCAAAAAATGATTCATTTCTTTGACCGATACGCTGACATCCTGATAAATCCGGTCGGTGTTGAGATGACTGGTCAGCAGCCGGAACAAGTCCCGAATCTGCGCCTGATCGGAAACTTCATGAAACCAGTAGCGCTCGGTGTAGCGCAGGAATGTGGCCATGATCCGGCGGATTTCCCGCTTGAAGACCCGAACCGAATCCAGGTCACGGACATCGAGTTGGCTGATCGCCACCACCAACCATTCCGAAAACAGCATCAGGGCCGCTTTCTGGAAATGAGCGATCAGGTTGACAACGAAATACTGATGGCGGAACTGGCCCAGCAGGCCAGTTTCGGGATCGACGAAAAAGGGCTCGCTGGCTTTGCCGACCGCCACGAAAGCATGGCCGCAGCACAAGTAACGACTAGACAGCGCTGGGTTGTCCGGGTCCCAGAACTTGTCGTAACAGTAGCGATCCTCAAAATGGGCCAACTCCTTGGCGGAGTACGGCAGGGTACTGGAGGGTCCCGCTTTGGTGACTAGTGCCAACCGAGCGAAATCGCCGCGCGTCAACTTTTGCGGATCGCTAAAGCTCAGATAGGCCAGCAGCGGCATGCGATGGTATTCGATCTGCCGGTAGCGGATCGCCGCCTCGCGGTCAGAATGGTACAAGGCCAATGGCCGCAGTAGATACTCCCAATGAGCGGAGATGCTGGGGGAACGGTGCTGACAGGTGAACTGGAGATATTTGTCGCGATTCTCGTAGTCGGACACCGCCAGAATCTCGCCCGTCGCCGATAGCCACTCCACTCGGTACGGACACTGTCCGCCCTGGCCGTTGGGCTCCCAGAATGCCGGGTAGGCCCGACCGACCTTGAACAAAACGTCCTCGACCAGCAACAGCGGCAGGTCGTTGGCGAAGAATTCCACCACCAGGATAATGATATCGATGTCGTAGTAGAAATAGAGATCGACATGGGCGATCTGGAACAGCAACGGCGGTGTTGAGGGGTCGAGAACGACTCGCATCTGGGCGATATCGCCGCGGCGGAATACTCGAATCGGGGATTTGCCGTAGCCGATCTGTCCTTCGCGGCCCTCGCTCTCGCCATACAGAAAACGCTGCACGTAAGGCAGAAAGGTGATGAATTCCTTGTAATGCCGCTCTCGAAAATGCCTGGGGTCGCCAAATCCTCCCTTGACCTCTCGCCAGGGACAGCCCTCTTCCAAGGTCTTCAAAAGTTCCCAACAGTTTGAGATGTGCTTCTCTTCCGCTTGACCTGGCATGACTCGCAACGGCCACAGCAGGATTTGGCGAAAGTGCCGGACCAGCGGCAATACCGGCGCGGCTGGGATGCTGGCGGCGCCAGTGGCTATTCCCTGGGCAGGTTCGGTCAGCGCGTTCATGGTTTTCGTTCGGATGGTAACGGGTCGAGGGCGAGATTGAGTTTGAGCACATTGACGCGCGGTTCGCCGAAAATTCCCCACTGGCGATCCTCGGTGTGCTGAATCACCAAGTTTCGCACGATTTCGGGCGCCAGTCCGCGCGCCCGAGCGACCCGCGCCACCTGATACTCGGCGGCGGCCGGACTGATGTGGGGATCGAGTCCGCTGGCGGACGCGGTGACCAAATCCACCGGCACCGGCTGTGTGTTGCTAGGATCGGCCGCGCGCAGCGCCTTGACGCGAGATTCCACGGCATCCTTCAGGGCGGGATTGAGCGGGCCGAGGTTGGAACCGCCCGATGCGGCGGCGTTGTAGGGTTGCGGCGCGGTGGCCGACAGCCGGCCCCAGAAGTATTTGGGATCGGTGAAATTCTGGCCGATCAGCCGAGAGCCAACCGGCTTGCCGTCGCGCTCGATCAGGCTGCCAGCGGCTTGCTTCGGGAACAGAGCTTGCCCGATTCCCGTCACCAGCAGCGGATAGATCAGGCCGGTGATGAGGGACAGCAGGATGAATAACGTCACGGCGGGACGAAACAGGGTTTTCATGGTGTATTTCTCCTGAGAATCCTTACGCCCAGCCCGCGAGCGCGATCAGCAGATCAATCAGTTTGATGCCGACGAACGGGACGACCACGCCGCCCAGACCGTAGATCAGCAGATTGCGCCGCAGCAGTACCGCCGCGCCGAGCGGTCGGTACTTGACGCCCTTCAGCGCCAGCGGAATGAGGAAGATGATGATCAGAGCGTTGAAAATCACCGCCGACAGGATCGCCGAGGCCGGGCTGGCGAGTCCCATCACGTTGAGCGCCGCCAGTTGCGGGTAGGTGGTGACGAAAGCCGCTGGAATGATGGCGAAAAATTTGGCGATATCGTTGGCGACGCTGAACGTGGTCAGCGACCCGCGCGTCATCAGCATCTGCTTGCCGGTCTCGACGATCTCGATCAGCTTGGTCATCGCCACCAGCCGGCCCTCGGCCTGATGCTGGCGGATCAGGGCCAGCTTCGCTTCCGGCGTGGCTTCGGCCAGGAAATCGTCCACCCCCGCTTCGGCGGCGATGGCGGCGGCGGTCAACCGGTTGTCGCCGGTGATCATCACCGTTTTGATGCCCATGCGGCGCAGTTCGGCGAAGCGTTCCTTGATGCCGCCCTTGACGATGTCCTTAAGTTCGATGACGCCGAGCACCTTCGCTCCGTCGGCGACCACCAGGGGCGTGCTGCCCCGACCGGCCACGTCGTTTACGACATGGGTAACCGGACTCGGGAAACCGCCACCGAGCGCTTCAACGTGCTTGCGGATGGCGTCCGCCGAACCCTTGCGGATCTGCCGTACCACCCTCACCCCCAACCCCTCTCCCGAAGGGCGAGGGGAGTGTGGCAGGTCCACGCCGCTCATCCGGGTCTGGGCCGAGAAGTGCACGAAGTTGGCGCCGAGACCGTGGATGTCGCGCTCGCGCAGGTTGAAGCGTTGCTTGGCAAGCACGACGATGCTGCGTCCCTCCGGTGTTTCGTCGGCCAGGGAGGCGAGCTGGGCGGCATCGGCCAAGGCGTGCTCCGTAAAACCGGGGGCTGGCAGAAACGCCGCCGCCTGCCGGTTACCGAGAGTGATGGTGCCGGTCTTGTCGAGCAGCAGTACGTCCACGTCGCCCGCCGCTTCCACGGCCCGGCCCGACGTGGCGATCACATTGGCCTGCATCATGCGGCTCATGCCAGCCACGCCGATGGCGGACAGCAACCCGGCGATCGTGGTCGGAATTAGGCAGACCAGCAAAGCGACGAGCACCGTGATGGTTACCGGCGAGCCGGCCTTTGCCACCGCCACGCCGAAAATCGAGTACGGCAACAAGGTCACCGTCACGCCGAGAAAGATGATTGTCAGCGCCACCAGCAGAATGGTCAGCGCGATTTCGTTGGGGGTCTTCTGGCGCTTGGCGCCCTCCACCATCGCGATCATGCGGTCGATGAACGCC
>JAVMKH010000069.1:0-5336 GCA_031732935.1 Candidatus Contendibacter sp. | reverse complement strand
GTGGTGCTGGATACGTCCGGTTCGATGGAACCCCGGCTGCTGGGCAAGGCGCTCGGCGCCATCGCCAGCTACGCGCAGGCGCGGGAAGTGTTCGCGGTGCGGCTGATCTATTGCGACGCGACCGCCTACGACGCTGGCTGGTTGCCGCCGGAGACGCTGCTGGAGCGGGTCGCGGTCAAGGGCCGGGGCGGGACCGTGTTGCAACGCGGGGTCGATTGCCTGCGGGAAGCGGCGCGGCGCAACGATTTTCCCCTCCGGGGACCGGTGCTGCTGATCACCGACGGCTATTGCGAGGACCGGATCGACATCGCTTTCGATCACGCCTTTCTGACGCCGGAAGGTCATTCCCTGCCGTTTACGCCGCGCGGGGAAGTATTCTGGCTGCGATGAAGCCAACCGTTCAGTGCACTATTATCGGTTGCAATCCATGCCCCGGCGCAAGGCGCGCTGCGGGACCGCTACCGCCTGACCGACCTGCGCGCCTTCGCCATCGTGGCGCTGGGGGTGGAGCGGCTGGTCTGGCGAGTGGTGGAGTAAATATCTCGAATACTCCATTCACTCATGCCGTAATGCCTCCACCGGTTTGAGCAACGCCGCCTTACGGGCCGGATAAAAACCGAAAAACACCCCCGTGCTGGCCGCGAATAGAAAAGAGAGCACAATCGAATCGCCGGTGATGATCACTGTCATCTCCGCCAGTTCGCTAACTAACTGGGAACCACCCATCCCCAGCAAGATCCCAACCAACCCACCCAAAACGCACAGCAACAACGCTTCCAACAAAAATTGCAACAGAATATCGCGGTGGCGGGCGCCAATCGCCATCCGAATGCCGATTTCGCGAGTGCGTTCCGTCACCGACACCAGCATGATGTTCATAATGCCGATACCGCCCACCAGCAGCGATACCGAGGCAATCGCACCCAACATGACCGTCATTGCCCGCGCCGACTGGGCCGCGGTTTCCGCCACCGCCGTCAAGTCGCGGATGGTAAAATCGTTTTCCACGCCCTTGGCCAGCCGGTGGCGACCTCGCAACAATTGTTCGATATCCGCCTCGGCGTCCTCCATCAACTCGGCCGAACGGGCCTGGACGGTAATGAACCGCACGGTTCCGGGAAACGGATTGCCAAACAATTTGGTTTGGGCGGTGTTGATGGGCACCATCACGATATCGTCCTGATCGCGCCCATCGAGCGATTGACCTTTGCGCTCCAACACGCCAACGACGCGAAACGGCAAACTTTTGATGCGGATCGTTTGGTTGAGCGGATCCTGATCACCGAACAGGCTGCGGGCCACCTGCTGGCCAAGCAGCGCCACGCGCGTGCCGCGCCGCACGTCGGTCAAGGTAAACGGCTGGCCAGACTCCAGACTCCAGGAACGCACCAACAAGTAATCCGGGGTAACCCCATAGACCGTGGTATTCCAGTTGCGCGGGCCATACACCAACTGCGCCCCGCTGTGGAACACCGGCGCCACCGCGCTCACCGTGGCTAGTTGCGCCACCGCCTCCGCGTCCTTCAAGGTCAGGGTCGACGCCGTACCGGAACCGAACCGGAACCCGCCGCTACTGCTGGCGCCGGGCGACACCAGCAACAACTCGCTGCCCATGGCGTTGATCGCCTGGGTTACCGTACCGCGCGCCCCCTCCCCCACCGCCAGCATCAGCACCACCGCCCCCACGCCGATGATCATGCCCAGCATGGTCAGAGCCGTGCGGAGCCGATTGGCGCCCAACGCCCGCCACGCTTCGGCGGGAGCGGCATGCCAGCTCATACGTTCACCTCGCCGTCATGCACAATCCGCCCATCCTTGAAGCGCACCAGCCGCCGCGCGTAACGGGCGACATCGGGTTCGTGGGTCACCAACAGCAGCGTGATGCCCTGTTCGACATTCAACCGGCTGAACAACGCCATGATCTCCTCGCTGGTCTGCGTATCGAGATTGCCGGTTGGCTCATCCGCCAAGATCAGCGGCGGGCGATTGGCCAGGGCGCGGGCAATCGCCACTCGCTGCTGTTGACCGCCGGACAACTGATTGGGCCGGGCGTCGGCGCGGTGCCCCAGACCGACCTGCTCCAGCAATTCTCGCGCCCGCCGTTGCCGCTCGGCCTTGCCGACGCCGGCGTACAACAGCGGCAACGCAACATTTTCGGCGATGGTGGAGCGTTGAAGAAGATTAAATCCTTGAAAGACGAAGCCGATCTGGCGGTTGCGCAGATTCGCCAACTGGTTGGGGCTCAGCGCCGCCACGGCTTGTCCCGCCAGTCGATAATCGCCGGCATTCGGGGTGTCGAGGCCGCCGAGGATGTTCAACAGGGTAGATTTGCCCGAACCGGACGGTCCCATCAGGGCCACGAACTCGCCGGACGCAATCGCGAGACGAACATCGCGCAGGACCGGAGTGGCACCGCCGCCCGCCAGCGGATACTCCTTGCACAGGCCGGTGACCTGAATCAGCGGCTCCGATTCATCGCGCGCTCCAGTCGGGGGCGCCGCAACGCGAAGCCCTGATGGAGCTAGCAATGTCATCTCTTACATCCTGAGCCGGGGACCACGGCTACCGCTGTCACCGCCGCTTTCCTCCCGATCGCGTCGGCGTCTTTCGCGAGTGACGACCTCGTCGCCAGGTTTCAAGTCACCCTCGACGATCTCGGTCAGCGTATTATCGGTGGTTCCCACCTCGACCACGACCGGTTTGAGTTTGCCCTGAGCATCCAGCCGGTAGACTTGGGTCTTACGATCTTTAGCCGCTGGGCGCGAACCACGTTCACCGTCATTGCCGCGGCGGGGCTGAAAACTCAGAGCCGCGTTCGGTACGCGCAATACATTCTTGCGTTCGCCGACCGTCACGCTCACATAGGCGGTCATCCCCGGCAAAAGTCGCTCGTCCTTGTTATCCACGTCCACCACGACGTTATAGGTCACCACGTTCTGTTGAATGGTCGGACCCAAGCGGATTTGACGGATGCGCCCTTGGAATCGTTGGTCAGGATAGGCATCGACGGTAAAGGTCACCGCCATATCGGGCTGGAGCATACCGACATCGGCTTCGGCAATACTAGTGTTGATCTGCATTTGCCGTAGGTCCTGCGCGATCTGAAACAAGGTCGGAGTCTGAAAACTGGCGGCGACCGTTTGCCCAATATCGACATTGCGGGTAACGACCACGCCGGAAATGGGCGAGCGGATCACGCTGTTGCGCAAATTGATCCGGTCGCGCTCCAATTGCGCCTCGGCCAACTTTAATTGCCCCGCCTTCTCATTCACTTGATGGCGAGCTTCGTCCAATTCGTCCTTGGAGATTAGATTTTTACTCTGAAGCGTGGTCATGCGGTTAATTCTAAGCTGCGCCAGATCCAGCGCCGCTTGGGCGATGACGACGTTAGCCTCGCTTTTCTTGACCTCGGCTTTAAACAGGGCGGGATCGAGTTCCGCCAGCACTTGGTCTTCCTTGACATGATCGTTGAAATCGGCCACCAGCTTCTGCACCGTGCCGGAAACTTGAGTGCCGACGCTGACCAGCACGACCGGATTGAGAGTCCCATTTGCGGTCACGACTTGAACGATGTCGCCGCGATCCACGGCTTGGGTGCGATAGCGTTCGGAAGATAGAGGCTTTTCGCCTGGCCAATAGGTGAATGCCATCCCCCCAATCATTACGAAGCCAGTCACTATCAAAACCGTCTTGGAGATCGACATCAGTGTCTTGCCTGCTAAGGGGCTGTCCAAAAACCCATCTCCCGCGGGCGGGACAGGAACAAGGGTCATGATGTTATCGTCACCGCCCGTCCTTGACCCCGCGAGCCACAGGGAATTCAGCTGTTAGAGATCAGGAAATTAGACAGCCGACCATAGGCACCGGCTGTCCACATCACTTCCACCATGAAACGGTATTCTCAATAAGCATCAACTCGCTCGCAGCTACCGCCTCGATCAATTCTCTCTGGAATACATTCACAGGGTGCGCCCGGGCTTTCTCTTAAGCAGCGAAGTTTTGCCTTGGAACAAGCTTCCTCTCGGGCGGTGCTCCCCAATTCATTGCCTCGCGGATATGACTGGCTGCGCCCCGTGTATCGATAACCATTATTTCGGTTTATAGCCGTGCAAACTTGGCGCGCCATTCCCTCGCCACCACGGGAGTCATAACCTCGACCATAACCTTGCTGAGCCAATTGATCGTTTACAGCAGCCCCTACTTGCTGGGTATCTTGATAAGATAGCGGCGCCGTGGATGCACACGCATGTGCCGAGAAAACGAGTACTGAAAAAGCCATCAAAGATATTACAGGCTTACGCATGAGCATCTTCCTCGAAGGAAAATTGAGCAACCGGGTGCTCGTTGAACGAACTTCATTCAAAATTTTTAGGGTCGTTCAAGTGTTCTCACAGGGTTGGCGCCTTTGCGGCGCGGCGCGCTCTTCCAAGCCGGTTGTTGGAAGCGGATCAACAATGATTTGAAAACACGCCATGTTCGTTACCGGACACCGCTTGGCTAGCCCCACGAGAATCATCGAAGAACCTGACTTTTCGGATTTATGCAAAAAAAAATATTGTAGTCAAGAGGATCTTGCAAAATTTGCCCGTAAAATTCGGTTAAAACAACTTAACTGAAACCTCAAAAACAAGCGTCACCGTTCGCAACCAATCACCGGACTTCCAACGCAATGGATCGTGAGGCCCATGACCACCGACCCATCGAAACCGAAAACGGATCGCGGCCACGTCGCGAGCCCAAGCGCGCGGCTCGACAGACGACGATTTCAGACCCTGGCTTGGGCGCACCCGATTACCCACAACTTATCCGTCGCCGGCATACACAGCACGGCCGGCCTCCAACGCGATGGCAAACGCTCTGACCTTCTGCATGCCTTCCCAGATCGCCTTGGGACCGGGGTGACCGTCATGTTTGCGCCCGAGAAACCCGCCAAAGCCGGCGATCAACCGCACCATCTGTCCCAAGGGTGGAGGTGTTGCCGGCGGTGGGTGACGGTGGGCCACGATCCAGGCGGCTTGCCACTCCTCGGGATCGAACATCACGTCGCACGGCAGATTCGGGCAGTCCCGGCCCCAGGTCACCAGGTGCAGGATGCGCCAGGCGATGATGAGGTAAATGACCAAGGCCCGCTCCAACCGCTCCAGGGTGGCCAGTTGCAGGGCCTCGACCTGGCAGCCCGATTTCCAAATTCTGAAGAAAATTTCCACGAGCCAGCGCCGCCGATACCCGTCGATGAGTTCGACCACCTGATCCAGCGTCTCGGCGGTCCGGTGGGTCAGCCGCCGCCATTCAATCGCCTTCTCGCCGGCCGGCGGGCGTTCCTCGCGGGCCAGAAT
>JAVMKH010000068.1:0-5363 GCA_031732935.1 Candidatus Contendibacter sp. | reverse complement strand
CCTGAACAGCAACATCACGCTGCTCAAGTGGATGATCGCCAACGGCTATCAGGACGCTAAGACCCTGGAACGCCGCATCAAGGGCATGGAAGCGTGGCTGGCTAATCCGACGCTGATGGAACCGGACGCCGACGCCGAATACGCCGACATCATCGAAATCGACATGGACCAGATCAAGGAGCCGCTACTGGCCTGCCCCAACGACCCGGACGACGTCAAGACCCTGGCCGCCGTGGCCGGCGACAAGATCGACGAAGTATTCATCGGTTCCTGCATGACCAACATCGGCCACTACCGCGCCGCAGGCAAGGTACTGAGCGGTCAGGCCAACATCCCGACCCGGCTGTGGATTTCTCCGCCGACCAAGATGGATGCCCACCAATTGAGCGAGGAAGGCTATTACGCGATCTACGGTACCGCCGGGGCGCGGATGGAAATGCCGGGCTGCTCGCTGTGCATGGGCAATCAGGCGCGGGTGGCGGACAACGCCACGGTCGTGTCCACCTCGACCCGTAACTTCCCGAATCGGCTGGGCAAGGGCGCCAACGTGTACCTCAGTTCGGCGGAACTGGCGGCGGTCTGCGCCTTGCTGGGCAAGATTCCGACTTTCGCGGAGTACATGAAGTACATGGGCGAAATCGGAACCAAGGGCGCGGAGATTTACCGCTATCTGAACTTCGATCAGGTGGCGGAATACCGCGAAGTGGCGGACAAGGTCAAGCTGGCGGCGTAGGCTTCAAACATAACCCTGGTCCAAGCCGGGGTTTTCCGGCTGCAAACGCGAGACCTTTCTCAAGCATGTACGGTCCGTCATTATCGTTAGGGGAACTTCCGCGAATCAATACAGTGCCACCTCAATGACGGCAAATCAGCCTGTTACTCTCAACCACCGGCTTTATTAACCGGTGGTTGTTGAGTTCGCTTGCAAAACCGGCTATCGAACTGGCTGTCATGTGAGATCAGCTCCCATCTCCTTGCAGACACCATCTACGACTGCGGCAACTTCGTGCAAGAGCGAGTTTCTATCCGGAGAAGGGATCACGTCAGGAATTGGCGCTGCGCGTTCGTAGATACGTTCGCCAATGATCAAGGCGCGCGCATAGCTGGACCCACGCCCGGACTGGTTGAACGCCGACTGCCATTCCGACATCCGCTCAGCCCGAACGCGGCGGGTGGCGAGGTCCAGCGTCTTGGCGGACAGAGCGTTGGCCAAGCCGTCAAAAACCTGCTGCTTGTGCGCATCGTCGGTCGGCTCAATGGGGTTCCATCGGAGCGGGTTCTGTAGCAGCACATACAGCCGATCTTGAAGCTGCTTGCGGAGATCCGCAACCGGCTTCAGGTTGTCGTATTCGTCGCCGAGGCCAGGCGTGCTGAGTCGTCGACTCAGTGCCCAGATGCGCTTCCAGTGCTCCTTGCCCACGCCGGGCTTGTCGGCGAGGCCAAGGCGCGGCCACCACGCATCGTGGAAGCTCTCGGCGGCGCTCTTGACGGCCAAGACAAGATTCATGCGGTCGTATACCGGCTTCGCGAGCACGGGCGCGGGCTTCTCGACGATGGCATCAATGGCGACCAGCAGCGCCTGCAACTCACCAATAGACCGCTTGTGGGCTTTCTTAGTGGTATCCAGATTCTCGTCGATCTCGCCGACGAAGAAGCAGGCATTCTTCAAGCGGCCGCGAAGCGCCCGTTCCGCGAACGGACCAAGCTCCTCCCCAATCGAGGCGAGGACGTTCTCGGCGGAAGCTAAGACGTGCTGCTTCCGATCTGCCGCGTTGCGCAGGTTATCGCCCTTGACCTCGTCGAAGTGCGTGAAAACTAGCAGCAGCTTGCTGGAGCTGCCCGAGGTGATCATTTCCTTCATGGCCGCAACCGGCGCGGCCTGCATCGGCTGTACGGCGTTATCAACGAGCACGATGGCATCAGTTGACTCGATACGCCGTGTAAGCGAAGTCGAGATGGCCGCGACCGACTTGGGTGTGTGTCCTAGGCCTTCACCATCGAGAAGCACGAGCTTAGGTTGTTGCCCACCATTCCACGCTGGCAGGAACGCACCTGACACGCGGACTCCGTTCACCAGCGGCGTCAGCAGGCGTCCAAAGCGTGGGGAGTGGTTGCTGGAGAAACGCGTGACCGTCTTAATGAAGGTCGCACGGTCATCCGTCTCCCATGACCACGATTGCGGCCAGCCTTGCTTGTTGCGGCGTACCGTGCCATCGGTTAGCAGCGAGAAACGAAGCTCGATCTCGTCCATGAGTTCGTCGCTGATGCGATGGAACTCATCGTCTTCACGAAGTCGGCGATCAAGCTCCTCCTCGAACAGCTCGTCGACGACCCGCTGATCCTTCTCGTCGGTTGCGCCCAGCTCGGTTTTCAGTTGATCGCCGTGGCGGGCCGCAACAGCGCGCAACGCGGTCAAGGTCTTCGTCAGCAACGCATTGGTGGCGTCTAGATCGATCACGCCGTCGGCAGCGGTCTCCTCGATCTGTTCAGGGGCGTCGTCCTCGTCATCTTCGTCGTCGTTGTCGGCGGCTTGAGGTCCATTGCCGAGCACGTAGTTGAAGCGGAATCGCTGGTTCACATGCATCAGTAGCTTGCGCAGCACGTCACCGTCGCCATCGCCCCGGTAGGCGGACAGCACAGCCTCCGAGATGCACTCGTTCAAATGCTCGCGGACTTCGTCGATGGGGAAGAAGGTAACCACAGCCTTGTATGGGCCAGGCGCAAGCACGACCTCGGTCTCATGCACCGTGGTCTTCGCCGTCGATGTCGACGGAAAGCGCTCGGTCTCCGGGTCCGTGCCGATCAACTGCCGTAGCAACGTCGTCTTGCCGGCACCTGTCGTTCCAAGGAGCAATGCACGCCGATAGTCGGAGTCCTTGCATGTCGGCAGAGGAATGATCGACTCGCGGATCGCACCGAAGTCGCTCTGCTCAGGTTCCATGCCGTGATAGAAAATCTCCACGACCCGGCGGTGGAACCGCCTTTCAGCCTCCGCCCTCGCCGGTAAGCTCCAGTAGCTAGCCTCAGCCAGTAGCTGGTTGAGTTGATCCTTCAGATCGTTGGCCTCTGTTTCGTCGGAAGTCCCGAGCCCCTGGCGAACCCGCAGGCCCGGCTTGCCAGTGTTTGGGTCGACCCGAACCGGATGGCGAAAGATCACCGCCCATGCACTCCGACCCTGCGACCGGCTCAGGGTCGCCACAAAACGCTTTTCCATACCGCACCCCGTTGTTCAGCTGTTGTTCCTTGGCAAATCATAAGTGCGTCAATTGAGGCGGTCAAGCAAAATATGAACAACTGCGGAACAACCAACATTATAAAGAAAACCCATTCTGATTAGCAAGATACTTCAGCCAGCCCTGTTTGGTGCCGAAAATCAGGCGTAAGCTGGCATACCCTTCGCGTTGGAGTCCGGTCCATGCCCATGAATCGCATTCAATTTCAACCCGGCTTGTCGCTGCCGGCGTTTCTGGAGCGGTTCGGCACCGAGGCGCAGTGCGAAGCGGCACTGGAACGCGCCCGCTGGCTGGACGGGTTTCGCTGTCCTCGCTGCGGTCAGGCGGCTCATTACGTCTTGCGCAGTGGCGGGCGTAAGATCTTTCAGTGCCAGAACTGTCGGATGCAGACCTCCCTGATCGCGGGGACCCTGTTCCAGAGTACCCATTTGGCGCTGACTCTTTGGTTTTTAGCCATGTACTTGATCAGTCAGGCCAAGACGGGGCTGTCCGCCCTGGCCCTGAAGCGCCAGCTCGGCGTGAGCTACCCCACTGCCTGGCTGATTCAGCACAAGCTCATGCAGGCGATGACCGAGCGCGATGCCCAATACACCCTGTGCGGTGAGGTGCGGGTGGACGACGCCTACCTGGGCGGCGAACGGGTCGGCGGCAAAGCCGGCCGGGGTTCCGAAAACAAGGTCCCGTTTGTCGCGGCGGTTTCCCTCAACACCGAGGGGCATCCGCTCTACACCAAAATGATCCCCGTACCGAGATTCACCCGCGCGGCCCTGACCGACTGGGCCAAAGCCGCCCTGGCCCCCGGCAGCCACGTCATGTCCGATGGGTTGGCCTGCTTTACCGGGGTGACGGCCGCCGAGTGTGACCACCAGGCCATGATCATCGGCTTGCGCAAACCCAACCAGGTGCCGGAATTCGGTTGGCTCAACACGATCCTCGGTAACCTCAAAACCAGCTTCAGCGGGACCTATCAGGGCGCGAGTTGAGCGACACCCGCGCGTGGGTATCGGGCACGCAGTGGGCGATACCCCAAGCGGGCGTAGCGGCGAAGCCGTGTCGCTCCAACGAGGGTTCGACGGCGCTCGCGCCGGAGAACCCGAAGTTGGCTCAACTCGCGCCATGTTCGTCGGCGCGAAGCGCCGACGAACATGCGTTTGATTTCCATATATAAGGTTCAAACCCCCGCCTTTCAGGCGGGCAGATTTCATCTGCGGCCCTCTAGCTGGTAGGTTAAGGAGGAATTGGTTAGGGTAACGAGGGTAAGATGGACTATCGGTACGGGAGCCACACGGTTTACAAGATTGAGTATCACTTTGTCTGGGTGACCAAGTATCGATACAAGGGTCGGCATCTTTGGACGCGGGGGTATTTTTGTGCGACGGTCGGGGAAATGACCGAGGAGATGATCAAGGAGTGTCTGGAGCATCATTTTGAACCGGACCCCGCCAGGGATTTCAAGGTCGAACCCTAGACGGGTCTTCGACCCGTATCCGGACTTTCAGTCCGTTATACACAACCACCGGCTTTAGCCGGTGGTTGTTGAGTAATATCAACAATATAACACATCACCCATTCTAATCCCCCCGCTCCACCTTCACCACCTTGATCAGGTTGGCGCCACTGGATGCACCGATGGGTACTCCGGCGGTAAACACCACGATCTCGCCTTCCCGCACCAGATTCTTGTTGAGCAGAAACTCGGTGGCGGACCCGAGCAGATCGTCCACGGAGGTCACGACGGCCCCCAGTTGCAGCGGTGTCACTCCCCAAACCAGGGCCAGTTTGCGCAAGGTGGCAACTTTCGGGCTGAAAGCGATCAGCGGCGCCAGCGGCCGAAACTTGGCCAAACCGAGAACGCTCGATCCACTGTTGGTGAAACCCACGATGTAGCGAGCGCCCACCTTGGCGGATAAGTCCATGGTGGCGAAATGGACAGCGTCCTCGATTCGCAAGCAGGCTTTGGCCAACAGTTCTTCCTGGGTCAGCACGTTCTTGTGCATCAGCGTCTTGAAAATGTCGCTATCCTCAACGCTCAGGGCGATGGCCTTCATCATCCGCACCGCCTCGATCGGATACTGACCGGCGGCGGTTTCCGCCGACAGCATCACCGCGTCGGTCCCGTCCAGAATGGCG
>JAVMKH010000067.1:0-29023 GCA_031732935.1 Candidatus Contendibacter sp. | reverse complement strand
CGATAAAGCCGGTGCTCCACAAAAAAACGAACAGGAACGGGTAGATGCGTTTCATGAAAGAATTCAGGTTTTTTTATCCATTATCTGAACTGAGCATTTCTGCTACCATGCGCCGCGTTTCCGTGCGGTCATGAAGGATGTCCAAAATGCCACGTCCATACAACTTTAGCGCGAATCCCGCCATGCTGTCCGAGGCGGTTCTGGAAATTCCTAACGCCGATAACTGAATGGTTTCATTGCCGCCGCAAACGATTGCCGTGTCGCGCCAACCTGAAGGTTCCGATAATCCCTCATGAACACCCAGAATCCGACCCACTCGCGCTGGCAAAAACTTTCGTTCCGCCACTGGCGTATTTCGCACAAGTTGCTGGTGGTCCTGTTGCTGGTCTCGCTGGCGCCGCTCCTGGCGGCCATCGGAATTATCGTGCGCACCAGCTCGGACGCGCTGACCGACGAGACGCGAGCCAATATAGCGCTGCTCGGCCACAGCGTCGCGTTGCGTTTCTCGAATCTGCTGCTCGATAACCACGGCCTGCTGGAAATCGCCGCCAACAATCCGGCCATTGTCGCCTATCTGCGGGCACCAGCCCCGACCCAACCGGCGCCGCCGGAGCAGGTGAAGATGGCGTTCTCCAACCTGCTGCGGGTCAACCCAGCGATCGATGTCATCGGTATCTATAACCTGGACGGTACGGCGATGGCGCATACCGACAGTGGGTTGATCGGCAAGAATCTGAGCAATCGTGATTTCGTCGGGACCGCATTGAAGGGCGAATCCTTTATCTCCAACATACGGCGCGATTTGGTCGGCGATCAGCTTGGCATGAACTTCTCGGTGCCCGTCAAAGAGAAAGACACCGTCATTGGGGCCATGGCCACGCATATCGACGGAAAGCTCTTCACCGAAATGTTTTCCCAGACTTTGAGTGCCTCGGCCCGCCAGAACGATGCCAAAGACATGACGCTATATTTGGCCGATCCGAACGGCATCGTCATGAGTCAGTCACAGGGCGATGACCTGCTCTATCACAGCTTGGGAATGCTGTCGCCCGAAGCGGCGCGGCGCGTGGGGGAAGCAAAACCACTGGGCGGCGTCTGTCCCGACAATCAGGCGAAATGCCCGCCAAGGGATAAGATCGCCCGCCAGCCAGAACCGCTACCGGCGCTGCAAGCCCTGGGCGATCGGGTGCGAGAGGCGTTTGCCGCCGGTCGGACGGGCAGCACGCGGTTTTGCCGGCCAGCCAACCTCGGCGCGGCCCCGCAAAACCATGAATGCAGCGGCTCCTGGCACATCGCCGCATACGCTCCGGTCCTGTTGTCGACGGCACCCACGGGCAGCGGCGCGGCGCCGATTCAACAGTTCATGGTGGTCGTCGATCTGCCGGAGCAAATCTTTTTGAACGCCGTGGACCGGCAGAAGCTGTTCGGCTTTGGCGTCGCGACCATTATGGCCATCGCGGTCATCGTCATCTCCTTGCTGCTGGCCCGGACGATCTCCAAACCCATCAACCGACTGGCAGCCACGGCGGGGGAAGTCGAACAAGACAAACCGTTTCAGCAGAATTCGGTCGCCGAGGTAACCACGCTGGGAGACGAGGTCGGCCATTTGGCGCGCATTTTCAGCAAAATGGTGTTGGCACTCCAGGCGCGCATGGCCGAACTGCGCACGATCTACCAGGTAGGTCGATCGATCAGTTCCAGTATCGACCTGGACGACACCCTTCATTACGTCGCCAACTCGATCCGCGGCGTCGTTCCGTACGACGCCATCGAACTCTCCCTCCTGGACGATGCTCGGCAGGGGATGGTGGTTTATCTGGCCCTGGGAGGCGATGCGGCCGACAGCGCCCACCAGCCTTATGCCAAGGACCAAGGACTGCCCGGGCGCCTGCTCGCCAGCGGCGAGAGTATTCTACTGTCCGATCTGAACGCCGCATCCGAAGCTCGGGACCAGCCCGCGCGGACATGGACATCGCTCCATCCAAAGTCCTACATGGGCGTACCGCTCCAAGTCAAGGGCAAGACCATAGGCGCCATCGAACTGGTCAGCAACCAGCAAAACGGTTTCGACGCCGACAAGTTGCGCCTGCTTGAAAGCATCGCCATGCAGGCCGCCATCGTCATCCAAAACGCTCAGGAAGTGCGGGTGCGAGAGAGTCAACTCAAGCAGAAAATCCAGGAGTTGAACATCGAGATCGACGAGATCAAGCGCGCCAAGCAGGTTGGCGAAATCGTTGAGTCCGAGTATTTCAAACTGCTGAGCGCGCGAGCCACTCAATTGCGCGCCGCCCGATCCAAGCAGGAGCCGCCTCCCGATGCATGAATCCATGGGCCCGGGGGAATCGAGTCCCGTTTCCCCGTCGGGCATTGAAAGTGCCCAGCCGAGTATGGCCGGGCGCGCTGACAGCCAACAATTGATGATCCTGCTCGACCAACTGGGCATCGCCACCACGACCGTCGAGCATCCGCCGCTGCGCACGATCGAGGAAAGTCGGCGCCTGCGCGGCAAGTTGGCCGGGGGACATGCCAAGAACCTGTTTCTCAAAGACAAAAAGGGCGGATACTGGCTGTTGGTGGCACTGGAGCATACCCCGGTCGACCTGCGGGTCGCTGCGGCCCTGTTGCAAGCGCCACGCTTCTCCTTCGCAAACGAGGTGGAACTGGACCGGATCCTGGGCGTCGTTCCCGGAGCGGTCTCGCCGTTCGCCGCCGTCAACGATATCGATGGCCGCGTCTGCGTGGTCATGGACCAGCGCGTGCTCGACATCGACCTCCTTAACTGCCACCCGCTCAGGAACGACCGCACGACCGCGATCGCCACGGTCGATCTACTGAGATTCCTTGAAGGGGTCGGCCACCCCCCGCGCATCGTCCACCTTCCCGGTTGACCGGCGTCCGGCGCGGGTAGTCCGACATCGGCCAGCGGTTACCGATAAAGCAGCGCAACCGTTCATTCCCCGCGCCCGCCTGCGGGAGAAGGATCGGAGGCGAGGGATACCGGGGTACCGGTCACGCTTGCCGCGTCGGGCGCGGAGGACACGCCGGTATCGGCGGGGCCGCGCCAGCGCAGCGCCAGCAGGGTGATATCATCGCTTTGCGGATGGCCGCCCACGAAGGATTTAACCGAATTCATGACATGGCCGATGATGGCGCGGGCGGGAACTTCACGGCATACCGGAACCAGGGCATCGCTCAGGCGCGTCACCGCAAACATCTCGTGCCTGGCATTCATTGCCTCGCTTACACCATCGGTGTAGATCACCAGACCTTCGCCTGGCGCCAGTCGAATGGCATCCTCTTCCTGATAAGCGGCATCGGGGGCAAAACCGAGCACCAGCCCACCCCGCTTCTCAATCAATTCCGGCTGGCCATCCCGCCGCAATACCAAGGGTCGCTCGTGACCGCCATCGCTGTAAGTGATTTCGCCGGTGCGCAAATCCAGAATACCGGCGAAGACAGTGACGAACATTCCCTCCGGATTGTCCTTGCACAATGCGGCGTTAACCCGCTCCATAATGCGGCCGACCGACGCGGAGTCGCGTCGCGCTTCCACCGAGAACAGAGTCTTGGTGACCGCCATGAACAAAGCGGCCGGTACCCCCTTGTCCGATACGTCGCCGATCAGGATGAACAGGCGGTGCTGGTCGAGCAGGAAAAAATCGAACAGGTCGCCACCTACGGCTTTCGCCGGCTCCAGCACCGCGTGAAGGTCGCACTCGCCATGATCCGGCAACACGAAAGAGTCGGGCAGCATGCCCATCTGGATGCTGCGCGCCGCGGACAATTCGCCCTCGATCCGCTCCTTCGCCGCCGTGGTTTCCTTGAGTTCGGCGATATAGGTTTTGAGCCGGGTCACCATCGAGTACAGCGCGTCGCCCAGACAGCCGACCTCATCCCGGCGGTTCTCGGATACCTTGAGCAATTCTCCATGCATTTCCTCGTCGGCGTCGAAGTCGTTTTCGACCAAGCGGTTGGTTTGTACGGTAAGACGGGCCAACGGTCTGACGATGCGGTTGAGAAAGGGCAGCGCCAGCGCCATGCCCAGCAACAGCAGCACGACGGTCAGCCCGCCGCCGATCTTCAGCAGAGAATGAAGTTCGGCCTGCATGTTGACGGGCAGGCTCATGAGCGCCGCCCCGTTGGGCAAGCCGTCCGCGCCGAAGATGGGGGCCGCAACGTATAACACCGCATGCCCGAACAGCACGTTGTGAACCCCGCTGTTCTGAAGATACGAGGTGGGCATGCTGGTCTTGATCACCCCCTCGACGATGTCGCGCTCGGTAGCGGTCAGCGTGGTGCTTTTGTCGACGCCTTCGGCGGAAGTGACGGCCAATGGCTTGAGGGAATCGTCGAAAACCCAGATCGTGTCGATCAGCGCCGCCGACATAAGGATTTCCGTCAACCGCTTGAGGCCGATGCTGTTGATGATCTGGTTAACGCGGCCGGGCTGGCGCGCGATCAGGACCATACCGCTCCGATCGGGCATGGCAACGCCGCCATAGTACAGTTCGCGACCATCGAGATCGCGGCGCTGCAGATCGGTGAAAACGCTGAACCGGCGTTTCTCCAGCAACGGTCGGAAGGCCGGCCGCTGCGTCAATCCGGAATCGACGCCGATGGTCGCGTTGATGTCGTCAAGCGACCAGAAGACCGGAGCGCCGCCGGCGTCGGTTATCCAGATTTCCGGAATGCCATTGTTGGCCGCGATGTTGCGCAGAGCTTGGTTGATTTCCAGGGTGGACGCCTTGCGCTGGCGCGCGATTCGGGTCAGGTGCGCGACGATATCCGCCTGGGCCTGCACGTCCTTGCGGACGATCTCCTGGATGGCTACCGGCACTTGCTGGATCAAACTGATGGACTGGGCCAGCAGTTGGGCGACCAGCGTTCCGTCCCGCTCGGTCCGCTGTAGAACGGACTGCCAGGAAACATAAGCAAACACTCCGGCGGCGCTCGGAAGGCCGATGGCGATGATCAGCGTGACGAAGAACAGTCGACGGCGCAGCGTCATGGCCAGAACCTATTTGAGCCAGATGACCGAGGCGGCCAGCCGCTGGGCCACGTTAAAGTCGAGCGGGAAATAGATGGCTCCGCGCGGCCCGAACCAGTGCTCGTAAATCTCGATATAGGGGCCCCGGTACTGATCGACGCCGTCGAGCAGGTCCGCCAATACCCGATTGACGAAGGCGCGCCATTCCGAGTCGTCCTGGGGCAAGACGCAGGCCATCGCTTCGTAGGAAAGCTCCTCGGTGCGGGGCAGCAGGACGACCTTGCTCTTGAGGGGACTTTTCTCGACCTTGGCGCGCAGCACGATGCCGATGTTGGCCAGGGCGTCGATCTCACCGCGCTCGAACATGGCGAAGCCGGTGTCCATGTCGGGAACTTCGACGATGACCGCGTCCGGAACGTGCGGAGCGAGGATGCCGGCGGTGGTCGTGCCGGTGGCGACGCCGATGCGCTTGCCCCGCAAATCCTCGAGTCGCCTGGCGCTGCTGCGCAGCGCCATGATACGGGTTCCGTTGCCGAAGAACGGGATCGAGAAATCCACCAATTCCTGCCGTTTCCAGGTGGGCGTGGTGATGCCGCACTCAATATCGATGGCGTGGCTGGTCACCAGTTCTATTCGGTTGCCCGCCGTGGTCGTCCGAAGCTTCATTTCAATCGGACGACCGAAGCGTTGTTGGAGTCGCTTGTGAATTTCGCCGAGCAGGTCAACCGAAAACCCGACCAATCGTTCATTTTTATCGCGATAGGCAAAGGGCAGGGCGTCCGCGCGGGTCCCGGCATTGAAAACGCCGGTGTCCCTGATGCGGTCGAGGACGCGCTCCGCCCATGCCGTTTCCGGCGGGGCAAGTACCAGCAGGGCCGTCACGATCGCGCCCGGCAGGCAACCACGGAGAATCATAACCATCTGTTTCAAGGTTCCCCTCCCAACCATCCGCGCCCTTATTGCGCCGGAGCCATGCTGACGCGGGTTAGCAGGCGCTTTTTCGCGCGACCCATCGCCCAGTTCAGCGGAAAACAAAACATGAAGAAATAGCTTATGGCGTAAACGTAGACCCAGAGCATCGTTTCATCGCCGCCCACCGCGGCGATCACGATGTTGCAGCGCGACACGATTTCGCCCACGCCGATGACCGAGGCGGTGCTCGACGCCATCACGATGATCAGCAGGTACATGGTCCAGCTCGGAACGAAGAGGAGCGCGGCCGCACGATTATGATTCCGCCAATGCTGCCAGGCGACGAAGAGATTGTCGGAGACAAACCCAACCACGGCCACCGACAGCGCCAGCGATGCCTTGAGCCAGGCGGGAAAGGAGTAGATCTGGCCCGAAACCTCGAACTCCACCGGAATGATGAAAGCCAGATAGAACAGAAAGACGAAGGTCGGGATATTGCGCGTCAGTTCGGTGACGGCGAGGCTCGCGCCCGCCACGGACTTCCGTCCGGACAGGCGCAGCCGGGCCAGCACCGCGCCGAGCACGGTGCCGATGGTCATGGATACCAGAGAGATCAGGATGTTCCAGGCGAAGCCGCCCGCCAGGAACGGTGTCCACACCACCAATATCTGCATGATCTCAGCGGACGTCATGCTGGTGCATCCTGCGTTCGAGGTAGTTGAAGATCCGCACGACGCCCATCACCAGCAGGAAATACGCAACCATCAGCAGGTTCATCATGACCGCCGGGTTGCCCTGTTCCGCCACGATGGCGGTGGAGACCGAGATGAGTTCCGGCACGGCGATGGTGCTGGCCATGCCGGTCGCTTTCACCACGTTGACCAGCGAAGCGACGACAGGAGCATAAGCCAGGCGCAAGGCCCGCGGCAGGCAGCGCCAGCCCAGCGAAAAGCCGGGCTCCTGATCCCTCAGCACGGCGCACGCCTCGAGCAGGGCGAAGACGATGGCGCATCCGGTATAGATCGACAGGCAGAAAACGGCGATCACGGAGCCGTCGAAGGTCCACCCGTAACGGGTGACAACGATATGGCCGACGCCGAAAAAGACCAGGTAGATCAGCAGCAGGGGTGGCGTCATCCGGCCGAGAGCGGCCGACAGCCGCACCAGGCCGCGGAGCCAGGGAATACCCTCGGCCACCAGCGCTCCGAGGCAGCCCACGAGCAGACTGCCGGCGATGGAGGCCACCATCAATTGCAGCGTCATCCAGAGGCCGGAAAGGAACAGGTCGCGATCGTAGGCATCGTAGAGGATCGTCAGGTTGAGTCCGGTTTGTTCCTTGATCAACAGGCCGATGTGATACAGCCCGGCGACATCGGTGGAAGTCAGCAGGAGCTTGTTACGACACTCGGCCGGCCATTCGCCGCTGGCCAGACGCGCGCAAACCGGACCGCCGTCGGCCCGGACACGGGTCCAAAGTTCGTGGGTGTCGGCCAGGAACCGGCTCGGCTTGATTCCCCAACGTTCCTCGGTTTCGAGCAACCAGCCACTGCGATGCCAGTCGGCGATGGCATCCGAGATGGCGCGCTCGAACTGGGAGCCCCGCTCCGGGGCGGCGATGGCCATGGCCCACGGCGATATCATCATTGAAGGCAGCGGAGCCTGGTAATGGGCCCATTCCGGATCGTTCAGGATACCCGCGAAGCCGGTGTCATCATAAAGCCAGGCGACGCACCGCCCGTCCCGCAGAGCCATCCTGGTGTCCCGCGTGCCGTTGAAGACTTGCAGGTCGAGCAGGAAGCGCTGGGCCATCGCTCGATTAAAGTAAGAGCCTTGGGTCGCGCACACTTTTTTGCCGCGCAGGTCGGCCCAACTGGACAGATGGGCGTTGGAGGGCGCCACGACCGCCGCGCCGCTGGCATAGTAATTGGGCTCGATAAGGGTAGCGATCTGTCTGCGCTGCGGGGTATCGCCCAAGGTGGCGATCACCACGTCGATGGCCCCCTCCTCGAGCTTTTGCAAGCGGTTGGTGGAGGTTACGGCAACGAGCTGCAGGCGAACGCCGAGGCGGCGCGCGAGTTCGGCGGCCAGGTCGGGTTCGAAGCCGATCAATCGACCGCCGGCATCCAGCATGCCAAACGGCGGATAGTCGGACTTGACGCCGACGATCAGGGCTCCGCGCTTCTGGATCAGGTCGAGCCGGTCGGCCAGCGCCTCCCGGCTGCCCAGGATGGCGATCAGCGCCAGCACCCAGGCGGCGCGGAGGATGAAACCCCTACTCATGGCCTCCCGGCCTATTTCGGCAAGTCGCGATGGGAGGCATGACCCGCGCGCGCGGTCCCCGCCTCGGGCGCGACTTCCGCCACCGCAAGAAACCCGTAGGCGCAACGCAGTGGGACGACGGTCGCCAGCATGCGGTCGATCCAGCGCAACGCCGTCGACCTGACGACGGCACTCTCGGGTAAAACGCTCTCGGCGCCCACCTGGATCAGTCGGAATCCCTGTTGCTCCAGTTCCAGGACGAACTCCCTGAGAGCGTATAGATGATAATACATTTCCACCACCACGCTGTCGGCTGTCCGCTCGTAAAGGATGTCGCCCGGTTCGAGATGTCCCTCTCGAATCAGGCGCCGCGCCATGGCCTGCCGCTTGAGAAAGCGTCGCGCGGCGTTGGGCACCGAAACGACGATCCGACCTCCGGGCCGCAACAGGCCCCGGATGGTCGCGAGCGTTTTCCGGCGCGTCGCGCCGGAAAATATGTGACCCAGTACCCCGAACATCATGATCGCCAAATCGAACCCCCCGTCCCGATCGAGCGTGCGGGTTAGGACTGACAGATCGCCGCAGACCGGATGCAGCCGGCCGGTCCCGACGTACCAGGCACAGCGCAATGATAGTTCGTCGATCGCTTCCCGGCTGATATCGCAGGCAACGATTGTCGCATCCGTCCGCTCGAGGAGGGGCGCAGCATAGCGGCCATTGCCGCACCCAAAGTCCAAAACCTTTACCCTGCCTCCGTGTATTTCGCGAACCACAATCGCGAGACTGGTCTGGTTTGGACCAGGATAGCGTTTGTCGTATAGCTGGCTGGCAAAGTACTGATCGTAATTCAGTGCGACATCGCACGCTGGATTCATCTACTTTTTTCTCTTCAGGGAAATTTCTTGATCTAACGGAGCGTTGACCAGTCGAGCGCGCGGGGGTGGCGGACCAGGGGCTAGGGCATGCGCTTTTAAACGAATAAGCTATTGATTTTTAAATTTATATTTTATCCCGTTGAATTTTTTTCGAAATTTATTGCAATTGGGCAATAGTTTACCAAAATAGTAGGACTACCGCTAGACTCATTGGCCGAGTACTGAGGAACCTGATTATACCAGCTTTATTTGTATGGTTTTGCTGTTAATGCATCACAAACCATACATTCTTAAAGATGCGAGCTTTGTTTAAGCCCTACTGCTTTATGGGGTAATCAGCGCTGCCCGGTAGTTATTATGGGCATGATTGGATGATGAAAACTGCTTTTGATCCATTTCAGGGGGTAGGTATGTCGAAAAAAATATACTCTGCGGCGTTGGCTGGCTCTTTCTGTGTTGTATCCCTCGCGGGTGGCGTGAATCCGGCGGTGGCGGACGACCTGTTCGGGCCGGATTATCGACCCTATGTTTCAATCAGTGGTGGCTGGCAAAATCGCGATCGGGCGGCCGAAAGCGCCGTGGTCTGGACGGAATGGAAAAATGGCTATGACTTTAACCTGGCTGCCGGGTTGAAACTGTACAAGCTGTTCCGCGTCGATGTCGAATGGTCCCGGCTGACCAACGACGCCAAGACCCTGAGCGGTGATGAAAACGGAGGTTTTCCCGCCAGCGGTTCGGCCACCCTGACCGCGTATACCCTGAATGCCTATGTGGACTATGCCATTCCCAATACCCCCATCGAAATATTTGGCGGATTGGGCTATGGAACCTTTAGATCGGAGTTGAGCAGTCTCACCAACAACGTCATCAGTCCCTTCGGTTTCATTTTCACCGGCACCAGCACTTATGCGCCGGTTTGGCAAGCGCGCCTGGGCTTGACCTACAACGTCAATGACAATTTCCAGATTTTTGCCGCCTACCGTTACTTCGACGGCGACAAAATCAAATTCACCTTTAATTTACCCAACGGCATCGAATTCCACGCAGGTCCGCAGGAATCGGTCATCCAGAGCGGAGAAATCGGCCTGCGTTACCTGTTCTGAAACTTGAGTTTCAGCCAAACCTGAGGAGGTCAAGACTCGCATGATGAACTATCGTCTGCTGGGCCGGAGTGGTTTGCGTGTTTCGGAACTCTGTCTGGGTTGCGCGACTTTCGGGGTCAACTGGGGACCGATCGGTTCGGATAAGGAGGAGAGCCGGCGGATTCTCGACGCCTTCGTCGAGGCCGGCGGCAACTTCGTCGATACCTCCAACCGCTATCAGGAGAGCCAGTCGGAAGCCTGGCTCGGCGAGTTCATGGAGGGGCGTCGCGACTGGTTCGTGGTCGGTACCAAGTACTCGCTGTTCGATCAGACCGGAACCAACAATCAGGATCCCAACGCCCAGGGCAACCACCGCAAAAACCTGATCCGCTCGGTCGAGGGCAGCCTCAAGCGCCTGCGCACCGACTATATCGACCTGTTGTGGATCCACATCTACGATTTCTCCACCCCGATCGACGAAATCCTGCGCGCCCTGGACGACCTGATCCGGCAGGGCAAAGTGCTCTATGTCGGCGCCTCGAATTTCCCGGCCTGGTGGATCGCCCGCGCCAATACCCTGGCCGACGTGCACGGCTGGAATCCGTTTATCGCCACCCAGCTCGAATACAGCATCGTCGAGCGGTCCTGCGAACCCGAGTTCCTGCCCATGGCCCTGGAACTGGATGTGGGTCTGGTCTGCTGGTCGGCACTGGCTGGCGGCATGGCCACCGGCAAATACAATCGCGGCGCGCTGCCCGCCGGCCAGTCGCATCGCCTGACCGATGAGATCGACCCGGCGCGCAATCACTACTGGCACGCCATGACGCAGCGCAATCTGCGGATCATGGACGAAGTCACCCGGATCGCCGACGAGATTGGCCGGCCCGTCGCCCAGGTAACCCTGCGCTGGCTCATGCAGCAGAAGCCGGTGACCATCCCCTTGTTCTCGGCGCGCACGCTCGAGCAGTGCCGGGAAGATTTGGGCTGCGTGGAATTTACCCTGACCGACGAGCAAATGCAGCGGATCGATCGGGCTTCGCTTCCCGCCCTGACCTCCATCATGCCGGACGTCGGCCCCTATCCCTATCCCATGCTGGAATACGGCAGTCCAGCTTTGCCCGAATTCTATTCGCGCCTGCTGCTGTTCGGCCCGATGGAGGACCGGATCGTCAATCACCGCCGGCATTACGGTTATCGCTATCACCGCTGACCGGCTAAGGAGGTAAAGCGACAATGGGCGAGTCATTCGATTACATCGTCATCGGCGCCGGCACCTCGGGCTGCGTGGTCGCGCACCGGCTCAGCGAGGATCCGGGCTCTCGCGTTCTGCTGTTGGAAGGCGGGGGTCCCGACACCAAGCCGGAAATCCATGATCCCGCCTCTCTTTTCAAACTGTGGGGTTCGGAGGTGGATTACCTCTATTCCACCGAGGAAGAGCCGGGCATCAACAATCGCCGGATGGTCTGCAACCGGGGCAAGGTGCTGGGCGGCAGCAGCGCGATTCACGCCATGATCCACATTCGCGGCAATCCCCGCGATTTCGACCACTGGAATTATCTGGGCAACGAAGGCTGGAGCTACGAGGATGTGCTGCCGTACTTCGCCAAGTCCGAGGATTACATCGGCGGCGCCTCGCGCTACCACGGCGCGGGCGGGCCGCTGTCGGTCATCGATCTGCCCGATCCCACGCCGGTGGCGCGGGCTTTCGTCGCGGCGGCGCTCGAGCTGGGGTTCAAGGGCGGGCCGGATTGGGATTTCAACGGCGCCGAGCACGAAGGCGCGGGTTTCTACCAGTTCACCATCACCCGCGATGGCAAGCGGGCCAGCAGTGCGGTCGCGTTTCTCGACCCGATCAAGCATCGTCCCAATCTGACCATCGCCACCTTCGCCCAAGCCACCCGGCTGCTGGTCGAAAACGGTCGGGTCGGCGGCGTGGAGTACCGGCAGGACGGCCAGACCCGGCAGGCACGGGTCACGCGCGAAACGATCGTCAGCGCCGGAGCCTACGATTCTCCCAAACTGCTGATGCTGTCCGGGATCGGTCCGGCCGCCCACCTGCAAGCCCACGGGATTCCGGTGGTGGCCGACTTGCCCGGCGTGGGCGGTAACCTGCTGGACCACCTGCGGATGCCGGTCATCTTCAAGAATACCCAGGTACAACCTATTCCCACGGTCTTGGCCGAGGCCGGCCTGCTGGTTCATACCCGGCCCCACACCGCCGCCGCCGCGCCCGATCTGCAAATCAACTTCAATGCCGCCGTGCCGGCGCTGGTGCCGCCCGACTATCCGGGCGATCCGCGCCTCACCTTCAATTTCATCACCATCCTGGCCCAGCCACAGAGCAAGGGGACGGTGACCTTGCGCTCCGCCGAGCCCGGCGTGCCCCCGGTCATCCGCCACAACTATCTGGAATGCGAGACCGACGTCGACGTCATGGTCCATTCCATCAAGCTGGCCCGCCGCATGGTGCGTACCCGCGCCATGACGCCGTTCCACGCCGGCGAGGCCATGCCCGGCGAGCAAATTCAGAGCGACGAAGCTCTGCGCGACTACGTGCGCAACAACGTATTCACCATCTGGCACCCGGTGGGAACCTGCAAGATGGGTCGGGATCGCCTGGCGGTCGTCGATCCCCAACTGCGGGTTCATGGCGTGCGGGGTTTGCGGGTAGCGGACGCCTCGATCATGCCGACCATTCCCAGCAGCAATCCCAATGCCGCTTGTTTCATGATTGGCGAAAAGGCCGCCGATTTAATCCGTTTTGCTGCTTCGTCCGCTAACTAAACTTTAGGGCTGTCGGAAAAGCGGTGGCCCAGTTCAATTCGATTGTGGTGAGGAGAGGTTATGTCGATTCAACAGTACACTTATTCAGATACCATCGCTGGTTACGTTACCCAGATGGATCGCGCCCCCCGCAGTTTTAATCTCGAAACCAGCGACGGCCGCGAATTCCGAATTCATCTCACCCCCACCACGTACGCGCGCATCAGCCAAAACCTGGAGGAGTCCTACCAGGACTGTACGCCCCGAATCGGGCAGATGCTCCAGCCCGGCCAGCACGTCTACGCTTACTGTATCTTTTACCCCCAGGCCGGGGATCTGCGCGTGGAAGCAAAATCCCTGGTTTTTCCAGGCGATGGCCCCGGGATATATCGCCACGAGGAACCGGACTGGTGGGTCAAACAGATTCGCTCCATCGCCAACAGTTACCTGCGCTGGCAATTCAATTATCCCCATCAATCCATCGATTATCGCAACTACCGGACCATCCTGCACTTGGCCGGCGGCAAGAAAGGCGACTACCTGCAGGAAACCGACACCATTTCCCGCATGATCTACGGCATGGCCTCGGCTTATATGCTCACCGGCGAAGAAAGCTTCCTGGAAGCGGCCGAGAAGGGCACGGAATACCTGCGCGCTCACATGCGCTTCTTCGACTCGGATGAAGACCTCATCTATTGGTATCACGGCGTCCAGGTTTCTGGCGACCGCGAACAAAAGCTGCTGACCTCGGAGTTCGGTGACGACTACGATTCACTTCCGATGTACGAGCAGATTTACGCCTTGGCCGGTCCGACCCAAACCTATCGCATTACCGGCGACCCGCGCATCCTGTACGACATCGAGAAAACCATCGAGCTGTTCGACAAGTATTACAAGGATAATGAGAAGGAGGGCTACTTCTCCCACATCGACCCGATCAGCCTGGATCCCCGCTCGCCCCTGCTGGACAAGGGTAATAACCGCGCCAAGAAGAACTGGAACTCGGTCGGCGATCACGCTCCGGCTTACCTGATCAATCTCTGGTTGGCCACGGGCGAGGACAAATACGCCGATTTCCTGGCTTATACCGCCGACACCATCGTCCGCCACTTCCCCGACTACGAGCATTCTCCTTTCGTCCAGGAGCGTTTCTTTGAGGACTGGAGCCATGACACCACCTGGGGCTGGCAACAGAATCGCGCGGTGGTCGGGCACAATCTCAAGATCGCCTGGAACCTGATGCGCATTCACAGCGTTCGCCCCAATGCCGACTATGTTGCCCTGGCGGAAAAAATCGCCCGGTTGATGCCCGAGGTGGGCTCCGACCGGATCCGCAACGGCTGGTACGATGTGGTCGAGCGGGTGCTCGCTCCCGGCGAGGAGGTTCATCGGTTCGTCTGGCACGACCGCAAGGCCTGGTGGCAGCAGGAACAGGCCATCCTCGCCTATTTGATCCTGCAAGGCTGCCTGAGCAAGGCTGATTACCAGAAGCACGGTCGCGAGGCCGCGGCGTTCTACAACGCCTTCTTCCTCGACCACGACGATGGCGGCGTCTACTTCAACGTGCTGGCCAACGGTCTGCCCTATCTGTTGGGCAACGAGCGCTTCAAGGGCAGTCACTCGATGAGCGCCTATCACTCCACGGAGTTGTGCTATCTGTCGGCGACTTACATCAATCTGCTGATCAACAAGCAGCCGATGACCTTGTACTTCAAGCCGCGACCCGACGGCTTCCCTGGCCGAATCCTGCGTGTGGCTCCAGACATTCTGCCCGAGGGCAGCGTCCGCCTGACCGCGGTGGAGATCGACGGACGGCCCCATTCGGCTTTTGACGCCGACCGCCTGTCCATCCAGTTGCCCGATTCGCGGCAGGACGTACGGGTCAAGGCGACCCTCACGCCCGTCAAATAACCCTGTTCATTTCACTGAGGGATTCAGGCATATGGCGATCCAGGTTGAGATTTCCACTCGGAACGAGATCACGGTCGTCACCGTGGCCGGTGAGGTTGACGGCGGCTCGGCGCCTGGGCTCCAGGCTCAGGTTCTGCCCCTGTTGCAGCAAAACGGCGCGTTGGTCCTGGACTTGGCGGGCGTTACCTATATGTCCAGCGCCGGCCTGCGCGTGCTGCTCCTGCTCTATCGCCAGGCCGTCGCGCGCAACGGTCGGGTTGCGCTGGCGGGGGTAGCGGAGACCATCAAGGATACGATGGCGGTTACGGGATTTCTCAAGTTCTTTGCCGTGACTGACACTGTCGATCAAGCCCTGACCACTCTCCAGCAGGTCTGAGATGGATACCCGCATCGACTTTTATCCAACCCACCAGCACCAGAGTTACAAGCTCCGTCCGGGGCGTCCCGTACCGTTCGGAGCTACTCTGGTCCCGGGGGGGGTCAACTTCGCCATCTGCTCCCGTCACGCCACCTCGTGTACGCTGGTCCTGTTCGAGAAAGGCGCGTCGGAGCCGAAGGTGGAGATCCCTTTCCCCGACTCCTTCCGCGTAGGCAACACCTGGTGCATGGTGGTGTTCGATCTCGACTACGAGCGAACCGAGTATGGCTACCGCATGGATGGCCCTTGGGATCCGGCGGCGGGACAGCGCTTCGATTCTTCCAAGATCCTGCTCGATCCTTACGCCAAGGCGATCGGCGGGCGCGATGTCTGGGGCGAGCCGCCGGACTGGAATGACCCATACCCCCATCGGGCCCGACTGATCTTCGAGGATTTCGACTGGGAGGACGATCGTCCCCTGGAAAAGCCGCTCGAGGATCTGGTGATCTACGAACTGCACGCGCGCAGCTTCACCCGTCACCCTTCCGCCGGAGTCAAGCATCCCGGCACCTATGCCGGCCTCATGGCCAAGATCCCCTATCTCAGGGAACTGGGGGTGAACTGCGTCGAATTGATGCCCGTCTTCGAGTTCGACGAGTTCGAGAACAGCCGCCCGAATCCGGTCACCGGCGAGACGATGTACAACTACTGGGGCTACAGCACGGTGGGCTTTTTCGCCCCCAAGGCGGGCTACGCCGCCACCGGCCCGCTCGGGATGCAGGTGGACGAGTTCAAGAACCTGGTCAAGGAACTGCACCGCAACGGGATCGAAATCATTCTTGACGTGGTGTTCAACCACACCGCCGAGGGCAACGAGCAGGGGCCGACGCTCTCCTTTCGGGGCATCGACAACCAGACCTACTACATGCTCACGCCCGAGGGGTACTACTTCAACTTCAGCGGCTGCGGCAACACGCTCAATTGCAACAACCCCGTGGTGCGGATGATGGTGCTCGACTGCCTGCGCTACTGGGCGGCGGAATACCACATCGACGGTTTCCGCTTCGATCTGGCCGCCATCCTGGGCCGCGATCCCTGGGGTGCGCCGCTGCCCAATCCCCCCCTGCTGGAAAGCCTGGCGTTCGACCCGGTCCTGGCCAAATGCAAATTGATCGCCGAAGCCTGGGACGCCGGCGGTCTATACCAGGTCGGCTCTTTCCCGGCCTACGGGCGCTGGGCCGAGTGGAACGGCAAGTACCGCGACGACATCCGCCGTTTCCTGAAAGGCGACGAGGGAATGATTCCAGCGCTCGCCCAGCGTCTCCAGGGTTCGCCCGATCTCTACGGCTGGAACCGGCGCGGTCCCACGGCATCGATCAACTTCATCACCTGCCACGACGGCTTCACCCTCTACGATCTGTTCGCCTACGACCACAAGCACAACGAGGCCAACGGGGAGCAGAACCGTGATGGCGGCGATGACAACCACAGTTGGAATTGCGGGGTCGAGGGCGAAACGGACGATCCCGACGTCAATGCCCTGCGCCAGCGCATGATCAAAAATGCCTTGGCCATCCTGTTGATGAGCCACGGCGTCCCGATGATCCTGATGGGCGATGAGGTGGGTCGCACCCAGCGGGGCAACAACAACACCTACTGTCACGACAGCGACCTCAACTGGTTCGACTGGTCCCTGCCGCAACGCAACGCCGACCTGTTCCACTTTGCCCGCCAGATGATCGCCTTTCGCAAAACCCATGCGTTGTTGCGCGCCCGCGAGCATTTAGGAACGAGCGCCACCCAGGCCGACTTCATCTGGCATGGCACGCGGGCCTGGAATGCCGACTGGTCGCCCGGTTCGCGAACCCTGGCGTTCGCGTTGCGCGCCCGCCAGGCCGGCCAGGGCGGTAATACCGATCCGGTGCTGTACATGGCCCTGAACGCGTACTGGGACGCCCTGCCTTTTCAGTTGCCGGAACTGCCGATCAACTACCGCTGGCATCTATTCGCCAACACCGCTCTGTCGCCGCCCCACGACATCTACGAGCCCGGTCACGAACCTCCCTTGGAGCAGTATCAGGACAACTTCCTGGTCGGCGGGCGGGCTGTGGTGATCCTTATCGGGCGCCCCTGAATTCAGCCGTACCACCACCTTACGTTTTGGAGGATCCATCATGGCATTCAGCGCAAATCTTGAAATGGCGGGTTCCGAGGCCCGGATTACCCTCGAGGGCGAACTTGACGCCGCGGTCGCCGATCAGTTCCGCCAAACCGTCGAACGCGCCGCTCAGGAAAAGCCCCAAAAACTCGTCTTGTTCATGAACCAGTTGCAGTTCATGGCCAGCGCTGGACTGCGCGTGCTGGTGTTCGCCAAGCAGCGCATGGGGCGGGACGTGGCCATTTACGTCATCGGCGCCACCGGTCCCGTTCTCAACACGATGCAGATGAGCGGCTTCCATCAGGCCGTCTATTTGCAGGAGAGCTATCCCTAGCCCAGCGAGTGCCCATCCATGATCCAACACAGCCTTCCGGCCAGCCTCGCGGCGCTTTCAGACATTCGCCGACTGGTCACGCAAGCCTGTCAAACCGCGGGATTGAGCGAGGATGCGACCTACCGCCTGGCCTTGGCTGTGGATGAGATCGCCACCAACATCATCACCCACGGCTATGAAGAACAGGGTCTGAGCGGTGAGATTGGGGTTTCCATCGAGCGAACCGACCAGTGTCTGACCGTGGCCCTGGAAGATACAGGAGCCGCTTACGATCCGCGCGCCCGGATCCTGCCGACCGCGGAAGACCTCGAACTACCGCTGGAGGATCGCGAAATTGGAGGCCTGGGAATTTTCCTGGCTCTCCAGGGCGTGGACTGTTTCGACTACCAGCGGTCCGACAACGTCAACCGCAATATTTTTGGAATGAATCTGGCTTAGAACCACCTGGAGCAACCGACATGGCCAAGAAAGCATTGTACATTCTCTCGGAATACGGTTATTGGGGCGTGGAGTTACTGGGGCCCCTGACCCATCTCGATGCCGCCGGCTACGAAGCGGTTTTCGCCACACCCAAGGGCAAACGGGCCCACGCCCTGCCTCCCAGCTACGATCCGAGCTATTTCGATCCCCCGCTGCGCTGCAACGTCACCGAACCCGACATCGCCGTCAAGGTCAAGGCCCTGGACGAATCGAGCCGGCTCGACAAGGTCGTCAACCTGTCGGAATGGTTCCCGGAGCGCCCCTACTTCAGCGAACCGGATTTCCTGCGCCAGTTCGAGGCCTATTACAACCGCCGCGCCGAAGTCTGGAAGGAACTGGAGGATTACGCCTGCCTGGTGCTGGTGGGTGGGTCCGGCCCGCTGATCGACATGGCCAACAACCAGCGGGTGCACGACGCGATCCTGGGATTCCACAAGCTGGACAAGCCGGTCGCCGGCATCTGCTACGGCGTGACCCCGCTGGCCTTCGCCCGCGAGATCGACACGCGCAAGTCGCTGATCCGGGGCAAGCACGTCACCGGCCACTGCATCGAATACGACTACAAGGACGGCACCGGTTTCCTGAACACCGATCTCAACATGGGACCGCCGCCCTATCCGCTGGAATACCTGCTGAGTGACGCCGTGGGGCCGGACGGTCAGTATCACGGCAATTTCGGGCGGCGCACCTCGGTAATCGTGGACTGGCCGTTCATTACCGCCCGCTCGCTGCAATGCTCCTTCGAATTTGGCGAGCAACTGGTCAACATGCTCGAAAAGGGCCTGCGTCGCTACGGCTGGTGACCCCATGACGGCATCCGCTCCCAAGACCGGCCGCCACGCCATCCTCGAGCAGTTCCTCGCGGATGGCATGACTCACATGTTCGGCAATCCCGGCACGGTCGAGCAGGGCTTCCTCGATGCCCTGTCCGACTACCCGGACCTCAAGTACATCCTGACCCTCCAGGAATCGGTGGCGGTGATGGCGGCGGATGGTTACGCCCGCGCCACCAAACGACCGACCCTGGTGCAGATTCACAGCACGCCGGGTCTGGGCAACGCGATCGGCGCGCTGTATCAGGCCAAACGGGGCCACGCGCCACTGGTGGTGATCGGCGCCGACTCCGGAGTCAAATACTTCGGCATGGACGCCCAGATGGCGGGCGATCTGGTGGCGTTCGCCGAGCCGGTGACCAAGTATTCGACCTGCGTCTACGATCCGGCTTCGCTGCTGCGGGTATTGCGCCGGGCCATCAAGATCGCCGCCACTCCGCCGATGGGACCAGTCTATATCTGTCTGCCCATGGACATCCTGGACGCGCCCGTCACCGAGGCGGTCTACCCGACCTTCATCCCCTCCACGCGGGTCGCGCCCGAATCCGATCTGGTGAATGAAGCGGCGCGGCGACTGGCGGCGGCCGAGCGGCCGATGCTGTTCGTCGGCGATGGCATCGCCTACTCGCGGGCGCAGGCCGAACTGACCCGGGTCGCCGAACTGCTCGGCGCCGAGGTCTGGGAGGCCAACAACGGCGAGCTGAACATGGACACCACCCACCCCCTCCATCAGGGGGCGACGGGCCACATGTTCGGCGCGCAGAGCCTGCCGATCACCCGCAAGGGCGATGTCAACCTGGTTTGCGGCACCTACATGCTCCCCGAGGTGTTCCCGGAACTGGGCGACATCTTCGCAACGGGGGCGCAGGTCATCCATTTCGATCTGGATGGCTACGAGATCGCCAAGAACCACCCGGTGACTCTGGGCGCGGTGGCCGATCCGAAGCTCGCGCTGGCGGCGCTGGCGGAAGCCCTGGAGCGGACCCTGACCCCGGCGCAACGGACGGCGGCGCAGTCCCGAAGCCAGGCCATCGGCGCGGCCAAGACAGCGCGCATCGCCGAGCAGAAGGCCAGGGACGTGGCCAGCCGCGACGATCTGCCGCTGCACATGGCCCGCTTCATGGAAGAACTGGCCCGGCGCCTGCCGGAGGATGCGGTGATCTTCGACGAGGCGCTGACCAACTCGCCGCCGATCACCCGCTACTTTCCCCCGCGCCGGCCGGAACATTACTTCCTCACCCGCGGCGGTTCGCTGGGTCTGGGTTTCCCCGGCGCCATCGGCCTGAAACTGGCTCATCCCGACAAGCTGGTGATCGGATTTTCCGGAGACGGTGGCTGCATGTACACCATTCAGGCGCTCTGGACGGCGACGCGGCACAACCTGAACGTCAAATTCGTGGTGTGCAACAACCTGTCCTACCGATTGCTGCAGCTGAATATCCAGGCCTACTGGCAGGAGCGGGGCATCGCGCCGCGCCCCTACCCCCTGAGTTTCGATTTGTCCCACCCACCCCTCGATTTCGTCAAGATGGCCGAATCGATGGGGATCGCGGCGACTCGAGTCGAGCGTCCCGAGCAGATCGTTCCCGCCATCGAACGGATGCTGGACAGTCCGGGCAGCTTCCTGATCGATCTGGCCCTGGAAAACGATACCCACCCCGAACTGATCGGCGTCCGGTGCGGCCAATGACCCCCGGCGCCTTCCCCCATGCAGAGAGGAGTTTCCCATGGCTGAATTGAGCAACAGTGAAATCGAACGGTTCGTGGCCGACTGGTACAAGGCGCTGGACGTTCACGAACCGATGGTCAACATCCTGCCCCTGCTGGCCGACGAGGGTCTGGAAATGGTCTTCCCCGAAGCCACCCTGCACGGCAAGGCGGAATTCGAGGGCTGGTACCAGCGGGTCATCCGGATCTTTTTCGACGAGGATCACCGGGTCAAGTCGGTCGCGGTGGATCGCCAGGGCGAGGACTACAACCTCGTCGTGGTGGTCGAGTGGAAAGCCAGCGTCTGGAATCCACCGGCGCCGTACAGCGCCCGCATCATGCTGGACGCCTATCAGCGCTGGGTGGTCCGCGCTCATCCGGCCACCGGCAAGCCGGTGGTCCGCACCTACATCGTGGATCGACTGGAATACCACGAGGGTTCGGCCAAGCTCTAAACCCCATCCGGTTCCCGCCCGCGCCGGGTGGGAACCGCCAGAACGCATCCATCGCCAAGGAGATTCGAGCCATGAAGAAAAACGTCCCCGATAGCCCGTTGGGCAAGCTGTACAACGAACACATCGATTTCATCATCGCCCACAACGTCGAGGGCCTGCTCGGCCAGTACGCACCCGACTGCGTGCTGATCAGCAGCCTGACGCCGGACAAAAAGCCCCTCTACGTGCGCGGCCACAAGGAGTTGGAAGAGTTCTTCCGCTCGCGTATCTTCACGCTCAAGGATCTCACCACCGACATCGCCTTCTGGGCCGAATTGCCCAACGGCCTGATGATGGTCGAGGCCATCGAGTTCGAGGGCATGGACGGCAGCAAGGGCGCCTGCCGCTTCTACGACAACTGGGTACTGGACGAAAACGGCAAGATCAAGATCCATTTTGCCGGCGTGGTCCAGTATCCCGACGGCAGCGTCGCCTGAGCGAGAGGATCGCCCCATGCCCCCGCACGGCAAGAAAGTCGGCATCCTGATCGAAGGCGATTACTACGAGCCGGAAATCTGGTACTACCAGCATCGCTTCGCCGAGGAGGGCATCGAGCTGCATTTGCTCACCCGCCTCTGGGGCCAGCCGATGCTGGAGTTTCTCGGTCACGAATACCGTGCGCCCTTGCAGTGCCGCGAATCCTTCGAGGGGATGAGCGACGCCGAATTGAAAGGCTACGCGGCGATCATCGTGCCCTCGGGCATGGTCGCGGATCGGCTACGCTACACCGAGGATCCGGAGCAACTGCCTCCGGCCACTCTATTCCTCCAGCGTGCGTTCGCGGAACCGACCATCCTCAAGGGCATCATCTGCCACGGAATGTGGCTGGTGGCGCCGATGCCGGCGCTGGTGCGCGGGCGGCGGGTGGTGGTGCACAACAACCTGATCGGCGACGCGCGCGCCTACGGCGCCCTCTACACCAACGAGGATGTGGTAGTCGATGGCGACCTGATCACCGCCCGCAGCGGCGGCCACTGCCATCAGTTTGCCCGCGCCATCATCGACCGTATGTCCCTGACCTAATTATGGAGGAGAACAACCATGTCCGTTCTTGCCTTCGCCCATGTCGGGCTGACCTGCAAGGATCCTCTGGCCGTCGAACGGTTCTACACCCAATACTTCGGGTTCCAGCGGGTGCGCGTGGTCCCGCTGGGGGAAGACCAGCTGGTCTACACGCGATCCGGCAACCTGACTCTGGAAATCTTCCCGGCCAAGGAAGATCGTCCCGTCCCCCCGCCGAGCGCGGACGGTTACCCTTCGCCAGGGGTGCGGCATCTGGCTTTCCAGGTCGATGACGTGGACGCCAAACTGGCCGAGTTGGGCGAGGCCGCCAAAATCACTCTTGGCCCCCTGGAGTTCGATGCCTTCATCCCCGGCTGGAAAACGGTCTGGATCGCCGACCCGGAGGGCAATATCATCGAGATCAGTCAAGGCTATACCGACGCCCCCGGCACTCCTCCCTTGCCGGTGTGAATCCATCCGGCCACCCGCCGGCCCGGCGGGCTCGCGTGACGACCGCCGAGCCGTTGTTGGTTAAGGCTTCAACCTACTCGCGCCGGGAATGTCCCGACCAATCCTGAATGAGGTTTAAAGCGTGTTAACCGTGAACGTGGCCAAGTCTGGCGAGATGAATGAAGTTCTGCTGACCGGGGAACTGGACGGCATGACCTCGCCGCAACTGGAGCAGCAGTTGAACGGCCTGATCGAGGCCGGCGAACGGTGCTTTCTGATCCGGCTCGCTCCGCTGGCCCTGATCACCAGCGCCGGATTGCGCGTATTCCTGGGATTTGCCAAGAAGATGCACAAGCTGAACGGCAAAATGATCCTGTGCGAGATGGCGCCCAACGTGCGCGGCGTGTTCGATACGGTCGGTTTCAGCAACATCATGACCATCAGCGCCACGGCCGCCGAAGGCAAAGCCCTGCTCCAACCCGAGCCCGCGCCGGCGCCTCCGATCTGACATTCACCCGGCGCTGCACGCGCTGTCGCCAGGCCTGCCGAGGTCGGCAGGCGTTCGTCCGCGCACTACTGTAGTGGAGGAATTGATGTTCGGTAGTTCTGGGAGTGCTTCCAAGGAAGAAGCTGCCCGTACCGCGGTAATCGCGGGCGCCATCGACTTGCTGGTCACGTTGAGCGCCTTGATCGCGGCGCATTCCTCGGTTTTGCTGGCTGACTTTCTCAAGACCGGTTTGGAGTTCGTCGCCGTCCTGCTGTCCTGGCTGGCAATCCGGCGCATCGTCGGGGGGGATAACTACCAGTTTGACTATGGCATCGGCAAGCTGGAAAACCTCTCCAGCCTGCTCGTCGGTACCGTCATGCTGTTGGGCATGCTGGTGATCGTGATCAACGCCATCGCCAACATGCTCAATCCATCTCATATTGCAGGCATCGGTGTGTGGATCAGCCTGGTCGCTCAAATCGTTTTTGGAGTTATTAACGGTATTTTGAGCTGGCGCAGTTTCCGAACCGCTCGCGCCGAAAATTCTCCGCTGATGAAATCCCAGGGGCAGTTATTTTTTACTCGCGCCTTCGGCAACGCCTTCATTTTGCTGGCCCTGGGACTGAGCTTGCTCCTATCCGATTTTGCATGGTCGGTCTACATCGACCCAGCAGCTTCGCTGGTCATCGCCGCCAGCATTCTGATCTCGGCGATCGGCGTGCTTTCCAGTTCGTTCTATGACCTGCTCGACCGGACTCTGGAGGAAACCGACCAGATAGTGATCCTGCGAGAACTGGCCAAACACTTTCACGATTACGAAGCCTTGCACGGCATTCGCTCGCGCCGGGCCGGGGGCCAGGTTTTCGTGGAGGTGTTCCTCGAATTCGATCCAGAAAAAACCATGGGCGAAATTCAGAGCGTGGCCGACACCCTGTGCCGCAGTATCGAAGCACAGATTCCAAGCAGCCGGGTCGCCGTCGCCCTCGCCAAGGAATCTCCAACTTAAACCCTGCTGGATAAAATTCTGGCGATAAAAGCTGTCAGCATGATAACACGACACATAGAATTCGGCTTGGCCCGGCTACTCCAGACGGGATCGCCTGCCAATTCGATGAGATATTTCGATGAATGAAAAGCTTGGCAGCGTCTTGCTCGTAGTCGATACCAAGACCACGAATGAAACTCTGACTCAAATGCTGTCCTCCCTGGATCAACAGGTGAGTCTCGTCAACGATGCCCGGCAAGCGCTGGCCTTGGTTGGCGCCGGATCCTTCGAACTGGTTCTGTTTTCCTTGCGTTTACCCGATATGGCCGCGCTGGATTTTCTGGCGCGAATGAAAGACGCTGGCGGCACGGATGCCACAGCCGCCATTGTCATCGGTGATCCTGACCAAAGCGTGGAACTGGAGCAATGCCTGCGGGCGGGCGCCGATGATTTTCTGATCACCCCCATCAGCCCAGGATTGCTGAAAGAGCGAGTACGGAGGGTTCTCGAACACAAACGCTTGCGCCACACGCACGAGCACCGGATCGAAAGTGAGGAACTTCTGAAAATCGAGCACGATATCCAAATCGCAAGGCGTATCCAGGCTGGCTTTTTGCCTGAAACGCTACCCAAACCGGGAGGGTGGGACGTGGCCGCCCGCTTCCAACCCGCGCGTGAGGTGGCTGGCGACTTCTACGATGCCTTCATGCTCTCACAGAACCGCCGCCTGGGTTTTGTGATCGCTGACGTGGTGGACAAGGGAGTGCCAGCCGCCCTGTTCATGGCGCTGGTGCGCAGCCTGACGCGCGCTTTCGCGCAACAGAACTACTCGTTCAGTTGGACTGACGTCACCGAAGCGAACACGCCGTCGCAACCCTTTGCCCGCAAGCAATCCCGCGTCATTCCATCGACCGGCACCATGGCCTTGAAGAATGCCGTACAACTGACCAATAACTACATTACCGAAAATCATATGCAGGATAATATGTTCGCCACTCTGTTCTTCGGTATGCTGGATCCAGCCACTGGCCAGTTGGCGTATATTAACGCGGGCCACAATTCGCCTGTTATCTTTGACGGCAAGGGGAATTTTAAACTCGAACTCAAATCGAGCAGCATGGCTGTTGGAATGATGCCCGACACAAACTATTTTATCGAATTCGCCCAAATCGATCCGGGTGATTTCATCTTCTGCTATACTGATGGAGTTACTGAAGCGCGCAATTCAGTCGGTAATTTCTTCATGGAAGAGCGCCTCTTCGAAGTCTTGGCCCAACCGACAATGACCGCGCAGGGACTGGTTGATCGAGTGTACGCGGCGGTGCAAGATTTCATGACTGGCGCCGTCCAGTTCGACGATATTACGATGATTGCCTTGGTGCGCCAAATTGAAGATTCCGATAAACCCTGATGAACACACCAACACTAGGGGATCTAAAGGCTTCCAGGAAAAATAAAGTTCCTGACAAATGAATTCATCACAAGCATCGTGGAAAGTTGGAAAGCAACCATGTCCAAAGTTGTCTCGGTTCATTCGTTTCGTGGCGGCACAGGCAAGTCAAATACAACGGCCAATATAGCGGCGCTTCTGGCTGGCAAGGGAATGCGGGTTGGCGTAGTCGATACGGATATTCTATCGCCGGGTATCCATGTGCTTTTCGGCGTGCAAGAAGGAACAATGGTCCACAGTCTCAACGACTACCTGTGGGGAATATGCAATGTCGAAGATGCGGCAATCGATGTCTCTGCCAATAGAAGCAATTCGGACAAAGGGAAAATCTATCTCATTCCTTCAAGCATGAAGACGGGTGACATTGCCCGCATCCTGCGGGAAGGCTATGACGTTGGCTTGCTCAATGATGGCTACGAACGTCTTATCAAACAGCTCGATCTCGACTTTCTCCTCATCGATACCCATCCGGGACTCAATGAAGAAACGTTGTTGTCGATCGCGATTTCAGATGTGCTGCTGATCGTCATGCGTCCCGACGCGCAAGATTTCCAGGGGACGGCAGTCACCGTCGAAGTGGCTCGCCAATTGACCGTACCGCTCATGCTGTTGATTGTCAATAAAACACCTTCGATCTTTGACAGCCAAATGCTCAAACAGCGTGTAGAGAACTCGCTGCAATGTGATGTGGCGGCTATTTTGCCGCACAGTGACGAGATGATGGCGCTGGCCAGTGAAGGAGTCTTTGTCACGAAATACCCCGGACATCCCATGGCTCGCCTGCTCATGGAAGTTCTTGATCGTTTCCAGAAGTAATTTATGGAGCCATCCTCCTGTTAGGCACTGCCCGATTGACTGTCACGTCCAATTCGACACGCTCCAAGCGCACTCAATGACGACTTCATTCGTCGAACGAGTTCCCTATTGGGACCGTTTGGCGCGCAATTGGCCAGCCACCGCGTTAATATGCTTGAAGTACTCCGACTCGACGATCTCGCTCACCTGTTTGGCAATCTCAACTTTGTCGATCTCGATGTTCATTTGCTCGGCCTTCTTCTTTAGCTCATTCTCGCGAGCATACACCTCTTGGGCATTTTGAATGACGGAATAATGAATAATGTCCGGGTCCTGCTCGGAAATAGTTGGACCCAGAGAAATGATCCCCCGGTCGTGCAGAGTGAATTCCTCGTGCCGGAGAAAGATGCGTGTGCCATCCTTCATCAGTAAATGAGTGCCGTTGACACTCTGATCCACCAGGATAAACTTGCCTTGGCGAGATTCGATGGCGGCATGGCTACGGGATACCTGTTCCCCACTTACCACCAAGTCGTTTGCCCTGCTGCGTCCGATCATGAACACCCGATGACCGGGCACCAGTTCGATGCTCCTGCCGCGGTATTCCAGAAACAGACGCGCGAATAGCAAGTTAATCAATACTTCCTGATAGCTGAAAACCTGGGTCTCTTGGGCCTGACTCGTGGAATCACGCCAGATGATCTCAATGATTTCCATCTCATCCTGCTTGCCCGGCATTGACGACCGACCGAGATTGTGGACCATTTGCTCGAGATCGGCCGGCAATAAACCGACGGTCTCCAGCGTGGTAACGATCTGATCTGCTTTGGCCAAGGTCATCATCCGGGCCGCGACATCGACCGCATCGCCGAACACTTTGTCTTTCTCCACCAGCACACGACCGTGATAAAGACCGATCTTGATGGAGATGTTTAACCCTATCAGCGCTGGATCGTCCTTGACAGTCCGATGCATTTTGCAGGCGGCCCGAACAGCCTTCTCCGGGTCCGGAAAACAGCTCATGATTTGATTGCCGATAGTATTGATTATCATCCCACCATAAGCATTGGTTTGCGTGGTGAGCACATCCAGCACCTGTGCCTCGATCTGCTGTGCGCGCCGAGCGCCATGCTTGTCAGCCAACCGAGCGTCGCCGCTGCCATCAGCGAACAACACGGTCATCGACGCCTGCCGACCCGACGCCAGCTGATCGCTGATTCTGGATATCAAGTTGCCAGGGCCTGATTTCATTAGCCGTTTGCCAAAATGTGGTTGCCAGCCGTGCTACAGTCTCGCAAGAATTCGTGGAGCCGCCGATCAAAAAGGTTTGACCAGGGTTAGGGTGGTAATCGATCCTTCGGAGCGGTCTTCCGCGCCGAACTCGCGCCAGTGACGCAACTGGAAGCCAAAGCCATATTCCGGGAAGAAATATTGGATCTCCGGGCCAATCCCGAACACCCGGTCGTGGACGCTGGCATCATAGTTGACGTCCGCCCCCGTATCGCTGGTTACCTGCCACTGGGCATAGCCGGAGATGCCCACAATCAGGGTGCCGAAGCTCTTGCCCACGCCCCACTCCACGGAGACGTCGCTACCTGGCGTGATATCCACATCCTGGCGCTTGCCGTGAACCTCGTAGCGGGACAGAAAAGAAGCCGACCAGGTTCGTTCGGGGTCCAAGAACCAGGTACCGGCCACGATGGGATAGTGGGTCCAGAAGTTTTTGCCCGGTTTTGCCGGATGCTGATCGTCCCGATCCCCGGTCGGAGCAAACAGGCCGTAACCGATGCCGAAGTCCCACTGCGGGCCGCGCCATTCCAGTACCAGTGGCTCCAGATTGATATCGCCCAGCGCAAAATTGGAGTCATCGACATTGAAGTTGTCGATCCGGACGCTGCGGTAAACCAGGGGGACAGCCACGTTCCAACTGAATTCGGCACCTAGAAATTTGAGGTGGGTGACATGGATGAATCGATGGACGTTGGCAAAGGCTTTGGCTCTGAAATCCAGCGAATTGCCGTCCGGCGCCAATACGGTATGTCCGGCGCTATCCTTCAGTTGATCGGTTTCATAGAACAGATTGTACATCAGATAGTAGAGACCCGGACCCGGCACGCTGCCAGCCAGGATGCCGGATGTGCCGTTGGGGTAATGGTTGGTTTCCTGCGCCGTGGCCAGCGGCCCGCAAGCGACCAAGAGCAACGCGACGGCGCCGGGCAACCCGAGCCGGCGATCCGCGATTGGGGTCGTTGATCCGGATCGGAGTGCGCCCTTGGCCGTTTTATGAGCCGGGTAACAATCAACCATTTGATTCATAAATCATATCTCGGAACCTACGCTGTTCCCGGTGCTGGCGATCCCGGATTCGAGTGCTCGCATCTTGCCCTGAGGCACGCCGAGGGTGTGCTCCAGTGGCTGGTCTACATCCGCGTATGGGGAGCTGAATATATAATCCATAAAACCGACTAAAACAATCAGCCATTAAGGGATGCCTGGATCGCCGCGCACGATCTACTACGATGCCGGTTTGCTCGATAGGATGCGATGGGGGATAGGGGATGGACGCTCCCGCCGGGGGCATGATGCCCAACCTCGGCGTTTCTGTTACCATGCGCCGCGTTTCCGTGCGGTCACGAAGGATGTCCAAAATGCCACGTCCATACAACTTTAGTGCGGGTCCCGCCATGCTGCCCGAGGCGGT
>JAVMKH010000066.1:0-29239 GCA_031732935.1 Candidatus Contendibacter sp. | reverse complement strand
GCCTTGATGATCTGCACCCAGGTGGTGGCGATCATGCCGCCGAAGGTCACGTAGATCACCATCAGCACGCCGACGATGACCACCGCTATCCAGTAATCCAGGCCGAACAGCAGCTTGATGAGCTGTCCCGCGCCCACCATCTGCGCGATCAGGTAGGCCGCGACGGTGCGGACCTGCCGCTGGTCCAGCCGGTAGGAGGTGATGTCGGCAAAGGTGAACTTGCCCAGGTTGCGCAGCCGCTCGGCCATGATGAACATGATGAATGGCCAGCCCACGTAGAAGCAGATGCAGTAGATGTAGCCGTCGAAACCTTGGAAGTAGGTCATGCTGGTGAGGCCGAGCAGGGTGGCCGCCGACATGTAGTCGCCGGCGATGGCCAAGCCGTTTTGCGTACCGGTGATGCCGCCGCCGGCGGCGTAGTAGTCGCTGGCGGTCTTGGTGCGCTTGGCTGCCCAGTAGGTGATGCCCAGGGTCATCAGCACGAAAATGAAGAACATCACGATGGCATGAACGTTGAGCGCCTGTTTTTGAGCGGCTCCAACATCCGGAGCGGCCATGGCCAGGCCCATCCAGCCCACCGCCAGCGCGGCAGCGGCAAACTTCAGCATTCCACGATTCATTCGATGGCCCCCTTAACGATTTCCGCGTTGATGTCATCGAATTCGCCGTTGGCGCGACGAATGTAGAGACCGGTCATCAACCAGAACAGCAGGATCATCCCTACGCCGATGGGCCAGGCGATGGTGGCGGTGGCGCCTTGCGCGATGGGCGTGGCCAGCAATTTCGGGCTGAACGCCACGACCATGATGAAGGCAAAGTAAATGCCCAGCACCACGGCGGTCAGTGTCCACGCAAAGCGGCTACGTTTGCTGACCAACTCGTCGAATTTCGGATTCTTACGAATCCGCTCGTATACTTCGGACGACATTTGTTTTTTTCCCCTTCGGGTTGGTGGATGCGGTCGCCTGCACCGCGGACCATGGATTAGGCTCTGAAAATGTATAAGCCCCAATGAGACTTGTCTATGATGTGGGGTCAACTCTCGCTATGTTTTCCGTCGATCGTGAACGAAACGCTTAAATTTTTTCTGGCCCTGATCGCCTTTCTCGCGCTGGTGGCCGGTTTGGAACTGGCCGCCGCCGGCGCGATTTACCATGTGCTGGGAGCCGAAAACCAGCAGTACCTCGTCGCCGCATTGTCCCCGCACGCCGAATTGTTGGCGGAACTGAGCGTGTTGCGCCTGGCGATTCTCGGCATCGCCTTCGCCTGCGCCTACCAGCTCTACGTCAAGGGTCCGCTGAAGATCGTGGAGGGCATTCGCATCATCCTCAACGCCCACCCCAGTCATCGCCTCGCTCTTGCTGGCCCCTTCGAGATCCGGCGGCTGAGGGGGGCGGTCAACGATCTTGCCGAGCACAGCGAGACCCTGGCCCAGGGCCTGGAAACGAAGGTTGCCCAGGCAAAGGCTGCGGTGGAGGAGGAGAAAAACCGTCTGGCGGCACTCATGTCCGAGCTGTCCCAAGGCGTGTTGGTCTGCAACCGCGACGGGCGGATCTTGCTGTACAACGAGCGCGCGCGCCAGGCGCTGGGCGCTTCGGCCGGCGCTGGTTCGGCCGCGCTGATTGGTCTGGGGCGGCCGGTTTTCGCCCTCATTGACCGCAGCCTGCTGCGGCACGCGCGGGACCGGATCGTGGCGCGGCTGGAAAAGGGTGAAACCGATCCCAACGCGCAGTTCGTGTTCGCCTCGCTGACCGGCCAGTTCGTCCGGGTCAACATGGCGCCGATCCTGGTCGCCGCGCCGCCGCCCCAGATCGGCGGACCGGCTGGCCAGCGTACCGAACCAACGACGATCAGTGGCTTCGTGCTGACGGTGGAGAACATCACCCAAGACTTTGAGTTCGACGCCACCCGCGACATGCTGTTGCAATCGTTTACCGAGGGCAGCCGGGCGTCGCTGGCGGGCATCCGCGCGGCGGTCGAAATGCTGACTTACTATCCGGATTGCGAACCGGCCCAGCGCGACCGTTTCATTCGAATCATCAGCGAGGAGGTCAACACGCTCAGCGGCAAGCTGCACAAGCTGACCGCCGACCATGCCGATTCGCTCAAGACCCGCTGGCCGCTGGAGGAAATGCTGGGCGTGGACGTGATCGACGCGGCGCGCCGCCGGATCGAACCCCGGCTTGAACTGCCGGTCCGCTTGGATGACCTCGACCATTCGATCTGGGTCAAGGTCGACAGTTACACGTTGGTTCAGGCGCTGTATTCTCTCGCCGGCCGGCTCAAGGAAGAGTGCGGGGTGGGCGAACTGCGCTTTGGCTTGTCGCGGCACGGGCGGATTGTGCAGCTTGATCTGATCTGGCCAGAGCCGGCGCTGTCGCAGCAGGTTTTGCAGGAATGGGAAGGTGACACCTTGCGCGCTGGCAGCCAGACCAGTCCGCTGACCTTGCATGACGTGCTGGAACGGCATGGAGCGGAGATCGTGTACCTGGCGGATCCGGAAGACGGTCGCCCGCGGTTTCGATGGTTGCTGCCGCTGGCCGGGCCGCTGCGGCCGCCGCTCGGCGCTCCAATCCGCTACGGCGAGAGCCGACCAGAGTTTTACGATTTCGATCTGTTCCATCAGGCCGGCCAGACCCCCGAACTCGATCAGCTTCCGCTGACGGAATTGACCTATACGGTCTTCGATACCGAGACCACCGGCCTGCATCCATCGGGCGGCGATGAAATCATCGCCATCGGTGCGGTGCGCATCGTCAACAACCGGCTGCTCCGCGCCGAGTCCTATGAACAACGGGTCGACCCGAAGCGGCCAATCGATTCGAGGGCGCAAGCGATTCACGGCATTTCCAACGAAATGCTGCGTGGACAACCGACGATTACCGAGGTGTTGCCCCGGTTCCACAACTATTGCGATGAAACGGTGCTGGTGGCGCACAATGCTGGGTTCGACCTGCGTTTCCTACAAATGAAGGAAACCCAGACCGGCGTTTGTTTCACGCAGCCGGTGTTGGATACGTTGCTGTTGTCGGAGGTGCTGCATCCCAACCAGGAGTCGCACGCGCTGGAAACCATCGCCGAGCGCTTGGGAATCAAGGTCGTGGCCCGCCATGATGCTCTGGGCGATGCTCTGGTGACGGCGGAGGTGTTTCTGCGCATGATCCCGCTATTGGCCGCCCAAGGCATCCGCACCCTGGGCGACGCCCGCGCGGCCGCGGAGAAAATTTACGCCAAGGTGAAGTACTAAATGACCCCCGCTCAAACCCTCGCTCAAACCCTCGCCCGTGAACTCGCCGTTCAGGAACGCCAGATCGAAGCCACGGTCGCTCTGCTGGACGGCGGCGCCACCGTGCCGTTCATCGCCCGCTACCGTAAGGAAGCCACCGGCGGTTTGGACGACACGCAACTGCGCCTGTTGGAAGAGCGGCTCGGTTACCTGCGCGAACTGGAGGAACGGCGCGGCGTCATTCTCGCCAGCATCCGCGAACAGAACAAGCTGACCGCCGAGCTGGAAGCCGCCATCCTGGCCGCCGACACCAAGACCCGGCTCGAAGACCTTTATCTGCCCTACAAGCCCAAGCGCCGCACCAAGGCGCAAATCGCCCGTGAGGCGGGCCTGGCGCCGCTGGCCCGTGGTCTGTTGGACGATCCGACCCAGGCACCGGAAATGCTAGCCGCCGGCTTCGTCGATCCCGAACATGGTGTGCCCGACGTGAAAGCGGCGCTGGATGGGGCGCGGCAAATCCTGATGGAGGAATTCGCCGAAACCGCGGAACTGCTGGCCCAGTTGCGGGAGGTCCTGTGGGATAACGCCGTGCTCCATGCGCAAGTGATGGAAGGCAAGACCGAGGAAGGAGCCAAGTTCCGCGATTATTTCGATTACCGGGAGGCCATCCGCCAAATCCCCTCGCATCGCGCCCTGGCGCTGTTTCGGGGCCGTAACGAGGACATCTTGCAACTCACGCTGGAAATCGGCGATCTGGCCGCGCCCGGTCCCGATCTCGGCGAACGGTTGGTCGCCGCACGGTTTGGCATCCGCGACGAGGGCCGGCCCGCCGATGCCTGGCTGCGGGAAACCGCCCGCTGGGCTTGGAAGGTGAAGCTGCTGCCGCATTTGGAGACCGAACTCAAACAGCGCCTGCGTGAAGCGGCCGAGGAGGAGGCGATCCAAGTGTTCGCCCGTAACCTGCGCGACTTGCTGCTGGCCGCGCCCGCCGGCGCCCGCCCGACGCTGGGGCTGGACCCTGGCCTGCGTACCGGGGTCAAAGTGGCGGTGGTGGACGCGACCGGCAAGCTGGTGGACACCGCAACGATTTATCCACACGTCCCGCGCAACCAGTGGGACGAGAGCCTGCATGTGCTGGCCGAATTGTGCCGCCGACATCGCGTCGAGTTGATCAGTATCGGTAACGGCACGGCCTCGCGCGAAACCGACCGGCTGGCGACCGAGTTGATCCAGCGTCATCCCGAACTGGGCTTGCGCAAGCTAGTGGTGTCGGAAGCGGGGGCTTCGGTCTACTCCGCCTCGGAACTGGCGGCGCGCGAATTTCCCGACGTGGATGTGTCGCTGCGCGGCGCGGTGTCCATCGCCCGCCGCCTGCAAGATCCGCTGGCGGAACTGGTCAAGATCGAACCCAAGGCCATCGGCGTCGGCCAGTACCAGCACGATGTCAGCCAGACCCGGCTGGCGCGAACGCTGGATGCGGTGGTTGAGGATTGCGTGAACGCGGTCGGGGTGGAGGTCAATACCGCTTCCGCGCCGCTGCTGGCGCGGGTGGCCGGGCTGAACGCGACCCTGGCGCGCAACATCGTCGAATACCGCGACATCAACGGCCCGTTCCGGCGGCGCGAGCAGTTGTTGAAGGTGACGCGGCTAGGCGACAAGACTTTCGAGCAGGCCGCCGGCTTTCTGCGGATTCTCGGCGGCGACAATCCGCTGGACCGTTCCGCCGTTCACCCGGAAGCCTATCCAGTGGTCGAGCGTATCCTCGCCGCCAGTGGACGCGGCTTGCACGAGGTGTTGGGTAATACAGCGTTTCTCAAAACGCTGGAGCCCGCCCGTTTCGCCGATGAGCGGTTTGGTCCGCCGACCGTGCGCGATATTTTCGCGGAACTGGAAAAACCGGGCCGCGATCCCCGGCCGGAGTTCAAGACCGCCGCGTTCAAGGACGGTGTGGAAAAGCTGACCGATTTACAGCCGGGGATGGTGCTGGAAGGCGTGGTCACCAACGTCGCCAACTTCGGCGCGTTCGTGGACATCGGTGTCCATCAGGACGGCTTGGTGCATATTTCGGCGCTGGCCGACCGGTTTGTCAAAGACCCGCGCGAGGTGGTGAAGGCAGGACAGTTGGTGAAGGTCAAGGTGCTGGAGGTGGACCTGAAGCGGCAGCGGATTGCCTTGACGATGCGGTTGAGTGAACCGACGACCGGCGCTCCGGCCCGGAAAGCGGAGAACGCTCTGCGACCGGAACGGCGGGAACGCGGACAACGACCATCGCCGCCGCCAGAGAAACCGGAGAACCGTCCGGGCGCGTTGGCCGAAGCGTTCGCGCGGGCGCGGCGGGACCGGTGAAGGGTCGGCAATGAATACGTCTTCTCAAATTTTGCCGTTGCACGGTCAGGTCGCCTTGATCACCGGTGGCGGCCGGGGCATCGGCGCGGCGACCGCCGAGGCACTGGCGCGCAAGGGCGCGCGGGTGATCGTCGCCAGCCGCACCGAGGCGGAACTAACGGCCACTGTCGCCCAGCTTCGGGCCGCCGGGCTGGACGCAGCCTCGATCACCCTGGATGTCGCCGACGAAGCGGCGGTGGAGGCGGCCTTCGCGCGCATCGCCGCCGAACAGGGCCGGCTGGATATTCTGGTCAACAACGCCGCCATTCTGTTGAGTGGCCCATTCGCCGAAATGGTCATGAGTGACTGGGATCGGGTGCTGGCGGTCAATTTGCGGGGAGCGGTGTCGTGCGCGCGGCGGGCGTTCCGGTTGATGCGAGAACGGGGCGGCGCCATCGTCAACGTGTCGTCGCTGGGCGGCGTGCCGGGCACCGAGAAGTTTCCGGGTTACGCCGCCTACACTGTCAGCAAGTTCGCCCTGACCGGCCTGACCGAGGCTTTGGCCGCTGAGGGCAGGGAGCACCGCATCCGGGTCAACGCCGTCGCGCCGGGCGCGGTAGATACCGACATGCTGCGCCAGGCCGCGCCGCATTTGCGCACCCGCACCGGCCCCGCCGACGTGGCCAAGGTCATCGCCTTCCTGTGCGATCCAACCGAATCCGGCTGCATGACCGGCGCAACGCTGGCGATCAACAGCAATCTTTGAATCGTCAGTATGTTGAGCGAGTCGGGAGAACCTTTGGGAACACGGCGCATCGGGCGGGGCCGACCTGCTGGATGGGGTCCGCCCCGCCCCTCGCGGAGGCTGAATGAGCGGCTTCAGGGTTTTCGGGTCGCCTTCTCCGCTACCCTGGCATTGAATTTGGCGGCATTGATCACGAACCGCTCGTGAGTGCCCTGACAGATCGGGTCCACCCCATCATTGGCCTCCACCGAGAAGATCAATTTGCGACCTTCCACCCGCTCCAGCCGCACCCGCACCGTCACTGTGAAGCCGGGCGGTGTGGCGGCGATATGGCTGAAATCGACATGCGTTCCCACCGACTGTTCCCGGGGCCAGTCCAGATGCGCTTCGAGCAACTGGATGCAGGTCCACTCAATCAGGCCGACCATGAAACCGGTCGCGAATACTTCGGGCATCACCTGAAATTCGGGTGATTCCGAATAGAGATAGGGGACGGTCTTGGTCTGGGGCACAACGAAGGAAAATTCATGACTCAATCCGGTTTGCAAGGTTTCTCGCATGGCTTGCGTTCCTGGTGGGTGGTGATCGGGGTTCTACTCGCTTTTGATAGGAAAGCTGGCCAGGTGGCCTACAACTATCTGACGCTGGATCAGAGCATGATCCTGATCGCGCTGGCGAACTATCTGCGGGACGGGACTATTCAGCAACATTTCGCTGCCGACCCGATTATCCAGCGGGCGTTTCTCCTGCTGAAGGCGGAGCGGTTTTTCGATTGACTCTCTTGCGCTTAGGCGGCGCCTTGCCGCTTTCCTCGGGCGTGGTCGCTTGAGCGCGGCGCGCGCTGTCCAGCCAGTCATAAATTCGCTTGGCCGCGCTGCGCACTTCGGGATTGACATCCATCAGCTTGGACTCGCCGTGCAGATAGGCGTCGAAAGCCACGCGCAGAGGCCAGTAATGATCGGCATAGCCTTGTTCGTCCAGCCAAGCGAGCAGCTTATCACCATAGCCGCGTGCGGCGGCCAGGCGCAGTACGCGCAAAAAGATCTGGCTCGCCGTAAACAGCACCGCCGAGTTCTCCGCCAGCGCCATAGCCAAGGCTTGAGTGGCTTCACCGAAATTGTCCAAGGTCAAAGCTCTGAAAGCGCGTAGCAACCTCGCGCCATGTTCAGATATGCGATCTACCAGCGCCTCGAACAGCGGCTCGGCGTCCCGGTATCGATCAGGCTGCGTGTAGTACAGGAAACAGAGATTAGCTTGAATAATTACTTGGTTTGGCGCCAAGGACAAAGCGCGTTGATAAGCCTCTTCGGCTTCCTCGTAGCGGGCGAGATGGTCTTTCAATAGGTTGCCCAAAGCAATCCAAGGGAAGGCGTCATTGGAATCCAGCGCGATGGCTTGGCGGTAGGCGGCCTCGGCTTCCTCGTAGCGGGCGAGATGGTCTTTCAATAGGTTGCCCAAAGCAATCCAAGGGAAGGCGTCATTGGAATCCAGCGCGATGGCTTGGCGGTAGGCGGCCTCGGCTTCCTCGTAGCGGGCGAGATGGTCTTTCAATAGGTTGCCCAAAGCAATCCAAGGGAAGGCGTCATTGGAATCCAGCGCGATGGCTTGGCGGTAGGCGGCCTCGGCTTCCTCGTAGCGGGCGAGATGGTCTTTCAATAGGTTGCCCAAAGCAATCCAAGGGAAGGCGAAATTGGAATCCAGCGCGATGGCTTGGCGGTAGGCGGCCTCGGCTTCCTCGTAGCGACCCAAATGCTCATGCAGCCACAAGCCCATGCCAGCCCATTCGCTTGCGGTATTCGGTGCAGGCAAATCTTCTGGGTCAACAATCTCTTCCAGCCGTTTGCCGCTGGCGGCGGCGAAACGCTCAAACTCGGCGTGGGCTTCTTGCCTGAGTAAATGGCACAAACCCTCATCGTCTATAGCCTCACACAAAGCTAGTGCGTAATGGCCGCGCTCTAAACTCTGTCGGTTGTTACCTTTCAGCAATTCGAGCGCCCGCTCGGTCAGTTGACTGGGGGAATAGAAACCCCGCAAAAAGTTTGTTAGCCAGCGCAGCCGGGTTTTCTGGCGGCGCGGACCATGGCGCATCAGATACCAGATGTTGAAAAAACGCTCGCCCAACTGGAACCCGGCGCGGGCGGTAGATGACAGGCTGACCTTTTCGACCACGCCGTTTTTCTGCAAACGGTCCAGTTGTGTGGAGACGGCGGAGGTGTCCAGCGCGGTGGCAGCGGCCACGTCGGCGGCGGTGACCGGATTCCAGGCCAGGGCCACGGCGTCGAGCACCACGCGGGCTTGCGGCGCGAGGTCTTCCACGCGGGCCTTATACAAGACGGTCACTTGGTCGAGCAGACGTTCGAGATCGGAGAACACATCGCCCTCGGCATCGAGTTCGAGTAGGAGATACAGCAGCACCAAGGTGCGCGGGTTGCCGCCGGTCAGATCATGCAAAGCGCGGATGCGGCCCGGATCGCGGTTCAGGACGTTCAGCACCTTGCGTCCTTCGTCGCCGCGCTCTTGGGCCAGCCGCCGCAGGCAGGCGATGAGTTCGTCCTGACCGAGCTTTTCCAGTACGGTCACCTGGAAGAAGTCGTAAAAAGCGCCCTTGGGGTCGGCGGTCGCTTCGAGATAGGCGGCGGATGCCCCGACCACGACGATGCCGCCTGCTTCCTGCATCACCCGGCGCAGGCTCCAGTGCTGGGCCTCCAACCCATCGAGGATGAAGTCGATATTGTCCAGCAGCAACAGAGGGCGCCGCCCCTCGCGCTTGGCCCAACGCTTGAAGACATCGAGCGCGGCTGCGCCTTCGACATCCGTATCGCCGCGCATCAGCGTCGCGGTGTCGCGGTCGATTTCATCGGCCTTGTCGGCTTGGCCAGTTTTTTCGAAATAATCGCCCAAGGCGTCCAGGCAGTTGAGCCAAAACGTGTGCAGGTTGTGGACGTTGTATTGCTCTTCCCGGAAGGTGAGCGGCAGCAGCACGGCGGCCAGCGCGGCATCCTCGCGCACGCCGAAGGCCAGCCGGCGCAACAGGCTGGTCTTGCCCATGCCACGCTGGCCGAGGACGAGATGGTGCTTGGCTTGGCCGCGCGGCGTGATTTCGCCCAAACGGGCGAGCAACGAGGCGGCCAAGTCTTGGCGGGCGACAAAACCGGCGAGAAAATCGGAGTCGTCGAGAATAGCCGGGTTATAAACGGCGAGATTGATGAGCTTGCCCATCGTGAACCCTCACAACACCACGTAGCGCAGCCACCACTCGCGCAACAGATTCATGCGGAAGGCGTAGCGGCGCTCGCTGTCCACAGCGAGATAGCCATCGGCCAGCAAGGTATCGAGCAAGTGGCGCAAAGCCGCTTCGCCCACCGGCTCACCGCCCCGGTTGAGCGCGGGAAGCAGCGCGTCGGAACCCACCCCCGCGTCGTTCTTGGCGACCGTTTCCAGCACGGTGTAGAGGCGGCTACGTTCGGGATCGGAAAAATTGCGGTCCAGATGTTCCCGCCACGTACTCCAGTAGGTCCGTTTCTCCAAATCGAGCATCCGGTCCAGCGCGGCTTGGGCGCGCGGCAAATCCAGCACGTCTCCGGTGCCGGTCAAGGTGCAGGCATCCTCGGCAACTTTTTCCAGGTAGTAGGGCGAAAGCCAGCCCAGGCGGCGCAGAATAACGTCGGCAGCGTCTTCGTGCAGGGTACGACCGCGCCGCCGGGCGATGTCGGCCAGAAAGGCGCGGGCGGTATCGGGGGAAAAAGGGGCGAACGGGAACACGTCCAGATCGTTCAAGGCTCCTTCCACGCTGTCGCGGCGGGCAACGCTGTCCAGGCCGATGGAGCCGGTGTAAAGCCAGCGCACCTGACGGTATTTCTGGCGCATGTTGCGAAGCGCATAGAGGAAATCGCTGACGGCCTGAACCCCACCGCGCTCTCGCAGGGCCAAAACGAAGATGGGCAATTCATCCACCAGAATCAGCCAGGGTGGTTCGTTTTTATGCTCGTCCAAATGGGCCAGCAGGTGGTTGGCGAAGTCTCGCCAGTCGGTTTGCAGCAACGCTTGCCGCCAATCGCCGCCGCCTTCGTGGCCGCGCCACACTCGCGAAAGTCGCTCGCCGAAGGCGGTCATGACTTTGGCGCCGGTCGAGAGTTCTTCCTGAATGGTCGCGCAGCATTGGCGGAAGAAATCCTTTTCCTCCCGAAAACCTGCCACTTCCAGCACGATGGCGCGAAATCCGTGTTCCGCCGCCGTATCGCGCAGGTGATTGATTTGAAATGTCTTGCCAATCCGGCGTGGCGCGAGCATCAGCAGATTACGCCCCTCTTTGAACAGGCGCCAAAGCTCGGCGGTTTCCGCGGTTCGGCCAAAACAGGTCATGAGTTTTTCCTCAAGTTACTGCGAGTCTTGATTGTATCACAACAAGATTGTATCACAACATTTTTGTTGTGATACTTAATCATGAGATAACGGCTTTGCCGATAAACCTGTTATCTCCAGATCAAGCCATGGGGGAACTGGAAGGTCGCCTTTTGGTAAGCTACCGATCAATTCCGTCTATGGATCCTGTATTTCATGGCCAGCCTTACCTTCGAACACATCGACAAAATCTATCCCGGCGGCGCCCAGGCGATTTTCGATTTCAACCTCGCCATCGCCGACGGCGAAGTACTGGCTCTGGTCGGTCCGTCCGGCTGCGGCAAATCCACCCTATTGCGCCTATTGGCTGGGCTGGACGACGCCACGCACGGCGACTTACGCATCGACGGCGAGATCGTCAACGGCCTGCCGCCACAACGGCGCAACGTGGCGATGGTGTTCCAGGACTACGCGCTTTATCCGCACATGACGGTGCGCGGCAATCTGGAATTTCCGCTGAAAATGCGCGACCTGCCCCGCGCCGACATCGCGCGCCAAGTCGCTTGGGCGGCGGAACTGCTCGGTCTCGGCGAACTGCTCGACCGCCTGCCCCGGCAACTGTCCGGCGGCCAGCGCCAGCGAGTGGCGATGGGTCGGGCGCTGGTGCGCCAGCCGGCGGCGTTTCTGATGGACGAACCCTTGTCCAACCTGGACGCCCGGCTGCGAGTGCAAATCCGCGCCGATCTGAGCGAGTTGCTGGACCGGCTGGGCGCGACCACGCTCTACGTCACTCACGACCAGGCCGAGGCGATGACCCTGGGCGACCGGGTGGCGGTGCTGGATCGCGGGCATTTGCAACAGGTCGCGCCACCCCAGGAGCTGTACGAGCAGCCGGCCAATACCTTCGTGGCCGGATTCATCGGCAATCCGCCGATGAATCTGTTTCCGGGGCGACTGAATGCCGCCTGGGATGGCGGGCTCCAGTTGCGGCTAGGCCAACAGAGCTTGCCGTTGGCTCTGCCAGCCGCGACCGAGGAACGCTGGCGGGCCTGGCTGGACAAGCCGCTGACTACCGGCATCCGCCCAGAGCATCTGCGCCTCGTCAACGATGGGGATGGCGGCGTACAGGTGACGGTCAGTGACGCCGAGTATCTGGGTCACGAGACGTTGTTGCACGTCCGGGTGGATGACCTGGACCTGCCCAGCGCGGCGCTGGTGGCGCGACTGCCAGGCATTCGTCCGTTTCACAAGGGTAAGGCAGTACGCCTGAGCCTAGATGGGGCCCAGTTGCATGGGTTTGGGCCGGATGGCAAGGCGGTGGACGGATTTCGTTGAGGGTCGATCCTTACACCACGCCGGACAGTGGATGACCTTGATCGTCCAGCGGAATGTCTACCCATTCTTCCTTGGCGATGCGCCGCAGATCGAGAATGGACCAGGGAATCAAAATCAGCGCCGCCACGATCCAGGCGATCAGATGCCAAATCCAGCCATTGCCGGGGATGAAGGTGGCGATCGTCACGAAGAAGCCGGTGATGCCGTAGAACCGGTAGGCTGCTTGCTGGGTATAGTGGCCCACCTTGGGATTGGGATGATGGCGGTTCATGGCGTACACCAGCATCGAGGCGCCGAACCAGAAGATGAGCAGGGGAAAAGGGACCAAGATTGCGATCAGGTTGCCGTAATTCATCAGGGCGGCGGCCCGTTTGGCGGAGGAACCCCGCGCTACCTTGCCAATGACCGTTTCTTCGCTTTGTTCCAGCATGGGCATCTGTGCGTGCATGATCAAGAACCTTGAGGATTGGGAACGGATGAGAGGCTGATGCTCGCCATGTTCGGGAACCCTCCCCCTCTTGTCAACCACAAGGATAAACCGTGATCGCGGCCTGGCTGGATGCGCTTGAGCGCTTGGTTTTACCGCCGACCTGTCTGCTGTGCGGGGCGGCGGGCGCGGCGGGACAGGATTTATGCGCCGGCTGTCGCGGCGATTTGCCGCGCAATCTCGCGGCCTGCCCGCGCTGCGCCACGCCTCTAGCCATTGGCGGGACCGGCCCCTGCGTCCATTGCCTAACGCAACCGCCCGCCTTCGACCGCGCGGTCATCCCCTTTCGCTACCAGCCGCCGGTGGATTTTCTGATCACGCGCCTGAAGTTCAACAGTCGTCTGGCGCACGCCCGCTTGCTGGGCGAATTGTTCGCCGCCACGCTGGCCGAACGCGGCGATCCCGCGCCGGACTGCATCGTGCCGGTGCCGCTGCATCCCCGTCGCCTGCGCGAGCGCGGGTTCAATCAAGCCCTAGAACTGGCGCGTCCCATCGCCCGTCGTTTGGGGATTCCGCTGCGGATCGATGGCCTGCGGCGCGTGCGTCACACCCTCCCGCAAGTCCGGTTGGATGCCCGCCAGCGCCAGACTAACCCGCTGGGCGCGTTCGCGCTGGGTGGGCCGCTGCCCGGAGCGCGGATCGCATTGATGGACGATGTGGTCACTACCGCCAGCACGATCGGTGAGTGCGCCCGGGTGTTGCGAACCGGCGGGGCGACGGACATCGCGATCTGGGCCATCGGCCGGACCGGTGGCGCTCCCTGAAGGTTTGCCGGCGTCGGTGTTAGTGACGACCTCGCCGCGAATCTGGCCGTCGGCCGGGCGTAACGCCACGTCCAGCTTGGCCTTGGCCACATCGATTCCGAGCGTAAGGGTCATCGGAAAGGTCCGCTTTCACGGGAATGACGAACAGGGTAGTTTTTAGCCTTAATAAAGATAAAATCTATCGGTAACCGGTATTAAACATACTGGTAAGCGGTTGAGAGACCACGCTAGACCGAACGCAAAGACGATTTCACCCCAGCTGTTGGGCCATGGTGCTGGAGAACCGCCGCCATGACAACGTGGGCCACTGCGGTGCTGGTCAACAAGATGACTGTGCACCCATGCCGTGATGGCGGCCGGCCGGCCTTACGATCTAGACTAGAGCATCCCGGTCGAAGCCAGGGTTTAGCGTCGCTAAAGCCCAGGTTGAAAAAACACCCTTGCCCCTACCCTTCTTGCTCGCGGGTAAAGGGTTTTTCGACAGCCTCCAAATTGCAAAGAGCGAACGAAAACGCCTCTTGCAGTAGCGCCTTACCGTTCATCGTAACTATTGTGACCACTCGTACCGATTTGTTTAATTGGCATTTCCTGGTGCCGCGCTACTGGCCGGTCTGGCTGGGGTTGGGGCTGATGAAACTCATGGCGGCGTTGCCGTTTCCCTGGCAACTGATGCTTGGCGGTCAAATTGGTCGCTGGATCGGCAAGATTGCCCGTCGGCGCCGGCGTATCGCCGAGATTAACTTGGCGCTGTGCTTCCCAGAGCTGTCGCCAATGCAACGAACCACCCTTCTAGAAAAGCATTTCGCCGCTCTCGGCATCGGTCTGTTCGAGACAGCAATGGCCTGGTGGGCGTCCGACGACAAACTGCGCGGCTTGGCGCGGGTCGAGGGCCTTGAGCATCTGCAACGGGCGTTGGATCGTGGCAAGGGCGTTATCCTGCTGACCGGCCATTTCACCCCGCTGGAACTGGGCGCCCGCTTCATCACCTGGCATCAACCTTTCCATGCCATGTATCGGTCCCACAAGAATCCCCTCTACGAAACCGTGATGCGTCGCGAACGCGAACGTCGATCCCGTTTCCCACCGTTGCCGCACGAGGATCTGCGGGGTCTGTTGCGCGCCTTTAAAAAGGGCCGTGCGGTCTGGTATGCGCCCGACCAGAATCATGGCCGACGAAATAGCGCCTTCGTGCCATTTTTCGGCATCCCCGCCTGCACGATCACCGCCACACCACGGCTGGCAGCCTTGAGCGGTGCTGCGGTGGTGCCCTATTTCCCTCGGCGCTTGCCAGGAACGGCGGGCTATGAGGTCGTTATTCTGCCCGCCCTGGAGGATTTTCCAAGCGGCGATGTCGTCGCCGACATCCAGCGTATCAACGCATTACTGGAGCACCATATCCGCCGAGCGCCCGAGCAGTATCTCTGGGTTCATCGCCGGTTCAAGACGCGACCCCCGGGCAGTCCGACGCTTTACAACCTCTGACTCGGGCCTCCCCGCCATGCGTTACCGCGCCGATCTCCCCACCGATCCCACGATCCGCCGTATCCTGATCATCAAATGGAGCGCCATGGGTGACGTGATTATCGCCACCGCTCTGTTTGAGGACATTGCCCAGGCCTTCCCTAACCGGGAAATCCATCTCGACACGCAGCCTGCTTGGCGCGATCTGCTTTTCGCGCACGATCTCCGGTTTCAACGGATTCTGGCTGTGGATTGGCGCGACCGCCACCGCCGACTTCATCAAACGAGAACCTGGCTGCGGCAGGTACGAGAGGGTAATTACGATCTGGTGATCGATCTGCAATGCAATGACCGCTCCCGCCTGCTGCTAAGCCTGCTGGGGCTGAGCGGTCGCCGCATCCGTTACCGTCTCGGCAATCGCCGCCAACTGCCTTACAACATCGCGCCAGAGGAACTGCCCCGGCCGGCGCATACCATCGCTCGTGGTCGCGCCGCCCTAGAAGCCGGCGGCCTTCCGGCGACGACGCCACGGCCAATTCTCCATATCCCCGAACGCCATCGCGCACGCGCGCAAACGTTCATGGAGCACCATCGGCTAACGCCAGGCGGCTATGCGATCTTTCTGCCCGGTTGCAACGCCCATGGCCACCTGAAACGCTGGGGCGCCGCCCGTTACGCCATGCTGGCTAATCAATTACATCGGGAAGGATTGGAGCGGATCGTATTGATCGGCGGGCCGGACGAAATGGATGAATGCCAACACATTACCCAGCAGTGCGGTCCCTGGCTGGTGAATCTGTGCGGACAGACCGAGATTTTGGATATTCCGCCCTTGTGCGGGCCAGCCCGTTTCATTGTCGCCAACGACACCGGTACCGCGCATCTGGCCGCCGCCACGCCCGCGCCGATGACGGTGCTGTGCGGCCCCACCGATCCGCGCCGGGTCAAGCCACTAGGCGACAACGTGACCGCGCTGCAAGCTGAGTTGCCCTGCGTCAACTGTTATCGCAAGACCTGTTCGCACCACAGTTGCATGGCGATGTTGACGCCCGCGCGGGTGCTGCGACATCTGCGCGAAACGCCGCAAGGGAAAGCGTGATCCGGCGCCGTAGGCTGGACGTGCATCAGGTTTTACCGGTCGATCCAGGCTGCTGCCCGCCCGGCGGCGGTGGAGCGTCCGGTGGCAACAACCGGGTTCCGTGCCTGGTCAACTGATGATATTCGTACAGCTTGGCGTACTTGAGGAAGACATAGAACGCCGCGACCGCCGAGTTGATAAAGCCGGCCCAGCCATTCAGAAAGTTGCGCTTGAACAGATAACTACGGATGAAGAACAGCGGCGGGTAGAACAGCATGATCAGCGGGATACCCCAGCGCTGTCTTTTGATCTTGTCCGCCACCAGACCGGTCGAGTAGGCGTTGATCTTCTCGACCTTGGTGTGAATGTCGGTCTCGCCATAGTGATACAGCGGCCCCTTGAGCCGGGCGACGCGACCCTGAATCTTGGGCGCGGCGTGAATCGGCATGTCGTCAATGCCACCTCGGCGCTTGTCGAACAGGCGCAAATAATGATTCATCCGGGTCGCCGGGTGGTACATGCGCCAGAATAACTGCTCCTGACGCGGGATCTCATAACCCTCGGCCGCCGGTCCGACTTGCAGCAACTGGCGAATCTCCGCCTGGAGCGCGGGCGACAGGGCCTCGTCGGCATCCAGCAACAATACCCAGTCGTTGGCGGTCGCCGCCAGCGCCATTTGTTTTTGCGGACCGTAGCCCATGAACTTATGCTGAGCGATACGCGCGCCGTAGTGCCGACCGATGGCCAGGGTATCGTCGGTGCTGAAGGAATCCAGCATGACGATTTCGTCAGCCCATTTGACGCTTTCCAGGCAGGTCGTCAAGGTACGGCCATTGTTGTATGTGGTGATAAATACCGAAAGCTGGGTTTGTTCAGTCATGAACTGTGAGTTTCCGAAAGCGCTTTCATTGGAGACCGTGCCTGCTTCTTCACCACCAACACGTCCCGTTTTGCCTGACCTTGAACCGGTTATCATGAACCCATGATCACGTCGGCCCACATCGTCGCTGGCCAGGCGCTCGGCGGGGCGGAGTTGTTTTATGTTCGCTTGGTCAATGCCTTGCTGGAGCAAGGCCAGCCAGTGTTGGCCATCAACAGCCCGGGTGGCGGCGTGTCGGCCGAGTTGCGGGCCGCGGTCAAACAATTCCACGTGCCGATGCGGGCCATCTGGGATTTGCCGTCGCGCTGGCGGATCGGGAAGATTCTACGCGATCATCGACCCGACATTGTCCAGACCTACATGGGTCGGGCCACACGGTTGACTCATCTGGGCCTGGGCCGACGCCCGATCCATGTCGCTCGCTTGGGCGGTTATTACGACCTGAAGGGCTACCGCCACGCTCATGCCTGGGTCGGCAACACCCAGGGGATCTGCGATTACCTGGTCCGCAACGGCTTACCAACGGCGCGCATCGCTCACATCGGCAACTTTGTCGATATTCCCACCGCCAGTCCGCCGGAACGGCTTGCGGACTGGCGACGACGACTAGCCGTTCCCGAGGATGCGCTGGTGCTGGCGGCGGTTGGCCGTCTGCACCCCGTCAAAGGGTTCGAGGATCTCCTGAATGCCCTGGCCCTGCTCGAAACGGTTTTTCACCACCGACCGCTGGTTCTGGTCATCGTCGGTGACGGTCCTCTGAACGCCAGTTTGCGCAACCATGCGGATCAACTAGGCATCGGCGGCCAGATTCGCTGGGTCGGCTGGCAACTCGATCCCCATCCCTATTACGAGTTGGCCGATCTTTTCATCTGCCCGTCGCGCCACGAAACGCTGGGCAACGTGATCCTGGAAGCCTGGGGACATCGGCGGGCGGTGCTGGCCACGCAAACCCCTGGCGCTTTGGAACTGGTTGCCCATGGCGAGGACGCCTGGCTGGTTCCCCCTCGACAACCACGCGCCCTGGCCGATGGCATTCGGCTACTCCTGGAAGATGAGCCGTTGCGGGCGCGACTGGCGTCACAGGGCCGCGAAAAAGTGGAAAACCATTATAGTCAGCAACACATCGTCAGCGCCTATCTGGACTTTTATCAGCGGTTGCTGGCGACGACATAGCGAAATAGCTCAATCCTCCCAAACAGGCAAAGCCATAGCAGGCGAAATACCGCGATGTGTAGCCAAAGCTCAGCAACCCCGCGGTAATGATGGCCAGCGCCGCCGCTAGCAGCACGCCGGCGCGTTGGCGGTCCTCGGTGGATAGTCGCCGCCAGGCTCGGCCCAACCGCGCGAACACGGCGCCGATCAAAGCCACCAATACGCCGACTCCCAGCAGACCGGTTTCGTACCAGGCATCCATCAAGAAATTATGGAGATGCTTGACTTGTATTCGGTCACCGCCCATCTCGAAACTCAACACCTCGCGGGCGTGAAAGCCATTGCCGATTCCGACGCCCAGCCAGGTTCGCTCCGGGGGATGTTGCAGCGCCTGTCGCCACAGGATGGTGCGTCCGCTGGTGAAGGCATCCAGCGGGCGATTCGGGTCCAATTCGCTTTTTTGGAAAGGAACGGTGTTGGCGAGGATGCCGACCATCAGCGCCAGCACCGCCAGCAGCACGCTCCAGCGCAGTCGCCAGCCCAAAACCAGCCAACAAAACACCGTCAAACCCACGGTCAGGCCCAGCAGCGCCGCCCTACCCTCGGACAGCGCCACATAACCCAGGGCGACAGCGACGATGCCGACCATGGCCCCATGGCGCCAGCGCCCAGCGCCTTGTCGCCAGACCCAGATCAGCATGAATGGCAATAGAAAGGGCAGATTGTCTTCCCGCAATTGACTGCCGGGATCGAACGGCTGACCGGACCAGCCGAAGCCATAATAAGGCAGCAGTAGAACCAATATCACCAAGTTGACCCCGCCAAACAATGCCATGGCGTTCAGCAGGCGGTCCGGATGAGCCGGGGATTCTCGCAACGCCACTTGCATCAGCGGCAAGCTCAGGCTATGTATGAAAAAAGCTGCCCAGCTTTTGAGCGCTTCCGCTGGATCAATCGCGCCGGGAATCCCCAGCAGGAATACGCCCAGCAGGGCCAAGTAAAATAAAACAGTGGTGCGATCCAGCCGGGCGCGGCGGCTCCAGAGGCTAAACAGTCCCCACACGGCATACAACCCGGCGATGCCGTTGAACAACGCGCGCCCACCAACCTGGGTTAGCGGCAACACCGCCAGCAGTAGCCAACCGTTCCGAAAAAAGGCTTCCTGGATATTATTAGGGAGCGTGGCAAGTTTCATCGGGCCAACTCAGCCGGGCGAGCGTTTCGAGAACGCGGGGAACCGTAATCGCCGCCATGCCCCGTTCGCCGGGCGGCGGCGTGATCGCATGAATGAAATGGGAATGGGTCAGCGGCATCGAGCCACCGAACAGGCCCACGGCCGGCACTTGCAACGCAGCCGCCATGTTGAGCACGCCAGTATCGTTGCCAATATAGACGCGACACCGGCCCAGCAGGGCCGCCGTCTGTTCCAGCGGCAGGGCCACCGCATCGGCCGCCGTGGCGCCGTCGGCCCAAACGCGCGCCAACATCTCGTCGGCCAACATCCGTTCCGCCGGTCCGCCGACGATAAAAATCGAGCCGATTCGCCGCCGATGCAACGCCAGCGTCAATTCCGTGAATCGCGCCGCGCCCCACTGTTTCCAGGGCTCACTGCTGCCGATACCCAGTGCGATCCACGGCGTGGGCCACGGGGCGAACCGGCCAACGACCGCCTGTTCCGCGCTGGGGTCCACCGCCAAGCGTGGCTCCGATTCGGCGCGGGCAATAATAATACCCAAGCCATCGAGCAAGGCATCGGCCCTGGCGATGGGGTGAGCATGGCGCAGGCTAGGAGGCAAGCGCGCCGGTTTGTTCAACAAAAGCGATTGCAGGCCAACCCCATAGCCAATCCGCTCGGGGATGCCAGCCAACCGCGCCGCCAAAACGTAGCGGGCGCTGCCATGCAGAAACCACGCGCGCTGATAGCCTTGCCGTCGCAATAATGCCGCCAAGCGTAGCAAACCGCGCGGACCGGCGTGACGGCCCGCTTCCCGTTCCAGCCAAAGGATTTGCCCGACAGAGGGATCGGCGCGCAACAACCGATCCGCCTGGGAGCGTGGCTTAGTCAAAAGGTCCACCCGCCCCTCCATGGTCGTCGCGGCGATGGCGTGAATATGCGGCAGATGCCAGATCATGTCGCCAATGCCAGGCAGCGGTTGCACGATCAGCGTTCGCCCGGAAAGCGCGAGTTTCATGCGCGGCCCCTGAACGCTTGATGCAGGGCCTCATACAGCGCCAGCGTTTCATCCAGCATCCGCCGCAAGGGGAAAATCGGCTCCGGCGGCACTGGCGGCGCGGTGGTCAACAATTCGATCACCCGCGCTGTCAGAGCGTCCAAATCGCCAAACGGCGTCAATCCGGCGGGATAGAGCCGCGCCAAAATCTCGCCGACACCGCCATGATCATAGCCCACGACCGGCGTACCGAGGCTCAGCGCCTCCAGCACGGTGCGCCCGAAGGATTCGGGCTGAGCCGACAACGACAGCACTAGGGTCGAGGCCGCGTAAATATCACGCATGTCGGCGCGATGGCCAGTAAACAGAATCACATTCTCCAAGCCCAGCAATCGCGCTTTTTGCCGGAGTTGGTCGGCGTAGCGTCGTCGGCGCGGTTCGACGCCGCCGACGATCAGGCCGCGCGCCGGCCAGCCGCGCGTCCGTAACCGGCCAATCAGTTCGATAAAGTCCTCATGGCCCTTGAGCCGGCTCAAACGGCCCGGTAGGGTCAGTACCGGCGCGTCTTGCAGTTGGGGATATTGCCGCCGCCAGTCCGCCCACCATGCGGCGGAAGGCCGATAGCCCCAAGGAAAAGCCACCGGGTCGACGCCGCGCTGAATGAGCTGAATCCGCTCCGCCGGCAGGATGGGATAATGGCGTCGCAGATAGTCGCGCACGGTTTCCGATACCGCGATCACCCGTTCGCCGCGCGTCATGATGGCGCTGTAAGGGGAAACCGAATACAAGCCGTGAACGGTGGTGACGAAGCGCGGTCGGGTCGCCGGGTCCATCCCCCGCCAAGCCAGCCAGCCGATCCAGGCCGGCAGCCGGGAGCGGGCGTGCAGGATATCGATGCGTTGTTCGGCCAGCCAGCGCCGCAGCGGCCAAACCCAGCGCAGGGTCAGCGGCGATTTAGCGCCGAGTGGCCAAGGGCAATGTTCGCTACTCTCGTTCACCAAGTCCGGAACCAGGCGCCCACCAGCGGAAATCACCACCGAGCGATGACCACGCTGGACTAGTTCCCGCGCGACTTCCAGCGTTCCCCGTTCCACGCCGCCGCCGTTCAGGGCTGGCAACAATTGCGCCACACTCAGCCGAGCCACCGCTCGACGATCCAGTGGGCGCAACGCTCCGCCTCGTTGAAAACGCCGGCTGGGCGATGCAAGTGTCGGCGCTGTCGCCAGTCGGCGAATGAAGTTATCCAACCGTCGGTAGCCAAGCGGTCAAGCCCTCGACTGATTCGGCTGGAATGTTTTCGCGGTATGTCCAACACGCCAACCGCCGCGCCAACGGTCAACGCCTCGTAGACCATGGACACGCTGTCGGCGGTCACCCACACCCGTCCAGCCCGCGCCAATTGCGCCGGCAACCAGTTCGGGCCGGTGGCCGCGACCGGGACTACCGTCAACCGCGGGTCGGCCATGCCGGACGAGCCTTCCAGAAAGCTGGGCGGCGTGCGGCGCGATGTGGTCAAGGTCCAGCGGATCGTGGGATCGGCGGCGACAATTGCCGCGATCTGTGGGCGCAGCGCCGCGTCATCCCAGCCAAAATGCGCGGACGGACCACCGATCAGCAACAATCCCCGTTCGGGTTCCAGCATGGCGGAGGGCTGGATCCGGTTCAGCGCCCCGCGGGTGACAAGCACGTTGGGGCGGGCGGGCGGCGCATCGTGCTCCGGGATCAAGCAAAGATCGAACAGGTCCAGCGGTAGGGAGGGGCGCATCAACACCACGACCTTGCCGCCCCGGATTCGACGCGCCGCCAACAGCGACCAATGGGTGCGATGACCAGCGCCCAGCAGCAAAGCCGGCGCTGGCAGATCGTTCCAGAAGGACAAGCGACCGAGTAGCAAGCCACTCAAAGCGGCGACAGGCGACGACGGATTCAGCGTGTGGATTTCGACCGACCGCAAGCGGGCCAAGGCTTCAGCCAATCCCCCGGTCTGGTTGTCATGCCCAGCCTTGCCATCGCTGAACCGCCAAACGACGAACGGCATCCGCGGTCAGTTTGCTTGCGCCCGGAAAGCCGATCAATTCACCAGCACGAAATCCGCCCCGCAATAAGGGCATTTGGCCTTGCCGGTGGCTTCGATGGGCAAATAGACCTTGGGATGAGAATTCCACACCGCCATGTCCGGCATCGGGCAGGACACCGGCAACTCGGCGCGGCTGACTTCGTAGGTTTTCTGGGCGTTGGGCACGGCCTTGGCGGAAACAGCGGCGGCGGCAACCATGAAACGATTCTCCTGTTTATCGTGGTGATCGGGAGCTGTCGACAACCTCAAACCAGCGTCAGCCACTCGGAATAGGCGTCGCGGCGGCCATGAACCTGATCGAAATACAGCGCTTGCAGGCGTTGCGTGATCGGACCGCGCCGGCCAGTACCGATGGCGCGACCGTCCACTTCACGAATCGGGGTCACCTCGGCGGCGGTGCCGGTGAAGAACGCTTCGTCAGCGATGTAGACCTCGTCGCGGGTGATGCGCTTTTCCTTGAGTGGAATCCTCAGATCGGCGGCAAAGTGAAGGATGGTGTCGCGGGTGATGCCTTCCAGGGCCGAGGTCAGGTCCGGCGTATAAATCACGCCATCGCGGACGATGAAGATGTTTTCGCCGCTGCCTTCGGAGACATAACCCTCGGTATCCAGCAGCATGGCCTCGTCGTAACCGTCGCGCAGGGCGTCGGCCAGCGCCAGCATGGAATTCATGTAATTGCCGTTGGCCTTGGCCTTGCACATCGTGACGTTGACGTGATGACGGCTGAACGAGGAGGTGCGGATGCGGATACCACGCTCCAGATTTTCCGCGCCCAGGTAGGCGCCCCATTCCCAGGCGGCAACAATGACGTGAACCTTCAGATTATCGGCGCGCAATCCCATGCCTTCCGAACCGTAGAAGGCCATCGGGCGGATGTAGGCGCTGGCCAAGTTGTTGGCGCTGACCACCCGCCGACAGGCCGCGTTGATCTCCTCCTTGCCGTAAGGGATCGGCATACCAACGATGTGAGCCGAGCGAAACAGCCGGTCGGTGTGGGCCTGAAGCCGGAAAATCGCGGCGCCCTGGTCGGTGGCGTAGGCACGGACCCCCTCAAAGACTCCCATGCCATAATGCAGGGTGTGGGTCAGCACATGGGTGTTGGCTCCGCGCCAAGGGGTCAGTTCACCGTCGTACCAGATCAGACCGTCACGGTCGGCCATCGACATGATCAGAATCTCCTCGCTATGTATTTCAATCCTTCATTCCAAGGGACAGGCCATCAATCGCCTTCCATCAATCGTCGCCAGACCCGGATGACGTCTTCGCGCTCGTCCCGTACCTCATCCACCGAAACCCAAGCCGGCTGCTCTTGCAACTTGAGCCGATGGATGCGCCGACGCAGTGCCCGGTAGGCGTTGCGCAACCGGGCGGCGGCGGTGACGGACAAGACGCCGCACCGTTCCAGCCCGTCGAGTTGGCGGATGTTGTCAGGATAGATCAGTAAATCCGGGTGGCGGCAGGCGTTGGCCAGAATTTTATATTGCACCATAAATTCAATATCGGCGATACCACCCCGACCCTGCTTGAGATCGAAGATCTCGGCGGTGCTGGCATCCAGCTCGGCGCGCATTCGCTCGCGCATGTCGCGGACCTCCTGGCGCAACGCGGTGACATCGCGCTCGCGCCCCAGCACGTCCCGGCGGATCGCCTGGAACCGTTCGGCCAGCGCCGCCGGCCCCGCCACGACCCGCGCCCGCGCCAGGGCTTGATGCTCCCAAGTCCAGGCTTGATGGCGCTGGTATTCGGCGAACGCCTCAAAGGAACTGACCAGCAGGCCGGCGCGGCCGCTGGGTCGCAGCCGGGTGTCCACCTCGTAAAGATCGCCCGCACCGGTGCGGGTAGTCAACCAATGGATGATGCGCTGCACCAGCTTGGCGAAGAAGCTGGCATTGTCAATCGAGCGCGGTCCGTTGGTAAATTGCCGATCATCGGCGCTATCGTGCAAGAACACCAGGTCCAGATCGGAGCCGTAATTGAGTTCGATGCCGCCCAGCTTGCCGTAAGCGACGATGGCGAAGCCGGCGTCTCGCTCCACGCCGTCCACCACACAGCGAGGTTGACCGAACCTTGGCCGCAGGTCGGCCCAGGCCAGATCCAGCACCGCGCGCAGCAGGGTTTCGGCAATTTCGGTCAAGTGATCGCTGACGATCATCAACGGCATGGCGCCGCTGACATCAGCGGCGGCCACCCGCAGCACCTGCGCCTGCTTGAAATAGCGCAGGGCGTTCAACCGTTCCTCGGGATCGTCGGCCGGCACCCGCGCCAGTTGCAACTCCAATTCCGCTGCCAGTTGCCGGCGATCCAGCGGCGCGTACAGCACGGCGGGATTGAGCAAATCGTCCAGCAACAAGGGATAACGGGCCAGATGCGCACCGATCCAGCCGCTGGCAGCGCACAGCTTGACCAAGTGCGCCAAGGTATGCGGATGGTCGGCCAACAGCGCCAGATACACCGACCGGCGAGCCACGGCTTCCAGCAGGTTCAGCACCCGTTCCAGGGTTGCGGTCGGTTCCGGCGTGGCGGCGACCGCCCGCAACACCGGCGGCATCAGCGCGTCCAGCCGCGCGCGCGCGCGTGGGCTCATCGTCCGATAGCTAAAACTGTTTCTTAGGGCCCGCAACCGATTCCGGGCTGGCGTCGGCGGCTCGAAACCGTGGTCGGCCAGCAATCGCAACGCGGCTCCCTCGTCTGGCTCGTTTCGCCACAGTTCCGCCAGCGTGGTTTCGCCCCCTTCGCTTTCGGGGATCGTCACCGGTCCGCCGAACACCTGGGCGAATTGCTGACTCACGGCCTCGACATGGCGAGCCAGTTCCAGGGTGAACGCGCCCCAACTGGACTGGCTCATCGCGAAGGCCAGTCGCAATTGCCCCAGTTCATCGTCCGGTAGATCGTGGGTCTGCTGATCGGCCCAGGCTTGCAGGCGATTTTCAACCCGGCGCAGGAAGTCGTAGGCCCGTTTGAGGCTGGCGACCGCCGGTTCCGGCAGGCGGCCGCTGGTGGCCAGATGATCCAGTACCCGCAGGATGCCGCGTGCGCGCAGCGCCGAATCGCGCCCGCCGTAAATGAGCTGGAACGCCTGGCCGATGAATTCGATCTCGCGGATGCCGCCCGGCCCCAGCTTGATGTTGCGTCGCATCCCCTTACGTTCCATCTCCTGGGTAATCAGAGCCTTCATTTCGCGCAGGGATTCGAACGCGCCATAATCCAGATAGCGGCGATAAACGAAGGGTCGCAGTTCCTCCAGCAGTCGCTCCCCGGCCTCCCGGTCGCCGGCGATGACCCGCGCCTTGATCATGGCGTAGCGTTCCCAGTCTCGGCCATGATTCTGGTAGTAGTCCTCGAACGCCGCGAACGAGATCGCCAGCGGCCCGGAATCGCCGAACGGCCGCAGCCGCATGTCCACCCGGAACACGAAGCCCTCGGCGGTCGGTTCAGCCAGGGTCTTGATCAGCCGCTGGCCCAGCCGGCGAAAGAATTCCTCGTTGCTGATGGCCTTCGCCCCGTCGGTCTGGCCTTGGCAAGGATAAGTAAAGATGAGGTCGATATCAGAGGAAAAGTTGAGTTCGCGCCCGCCGAGCTTGCCCATGCCCAGCACCGCCAGCCGTTGCGGCTGGCCCTCGGCATCGCGCGGTTCGCCAAATCGCTGACTCTGCCAGTCGTGCAATCGTTCCAGCGCCGCATCGACCAAATGCTCGGCCAGATCCGTCAAATCGCCCAGCGTTTCCTCTAATCCGGCCAGCCCGGCCAAGTCGCGCCAAGCGATGCGGACCATTTCGCGGTGCCGGAACCGACGCAGCACGACCCCAAGCTGGTCTTCATCCGTGGCCCGCGGCAATACCCGTTCCAGTCGAAGCGCATAATCACCCGATGCGTAGCGGGTCGCTAGATCGCTACTGTCCAGCAAATCGGTCAACAACGCCGGCTCGCGAACGCAGGCGCGAGCGACAAACTCGCTACCCGACCAAACCGTAACCAATTGCCCTAGTGCCGCGCCCTCGGGAAGATTCATGTTCGCCTTGCGCGCGGCGGCTTCGAAGGCTTCCCAGTGCTGGGCCACCTCGCGGCGTAGCGGCTCGGGCAATCGGCCCAGGCACTCCGCAAACTCAATCATAGCCTTGGCGATCAGTTTCGCGTCGGTTCCTCGGCGCCATCGTCCGGTTCCGATGGCCTTGGCGATCAGTTTCGCGTCGGTTCCTCGGCGCCATCATCCGGTTCCAAAGGTATCTCATCCTCGGTCGCGCCATCGTCCGCGCCCGCCGCGCTCCCCAGTGGAATTTCCTGGCCATTCACAAACAGCCTGCCGCCTTCAAAGCGCGCGCTGGACCGATACTGGTTGCCTTCAAGCCGGATGAAGCCAGCGGTCGTCAGGCCTTGGAGTTGCTGTTCGACCTGTTGCGCCGCCAGGTTTTGCACAGCCGGTTCACTCGCTGGGTTACCCTGGGCCTGGGCCTGGGCCATCAGTTGCTCCTTGATGGTGTCGATCAGCAGGGCCTCGACCAGCGCCTTGGATGCCGCAACCTCCGCCGCGCCCTTCTCCACCGCGCCCAGCAGGGCGGATGGGTCCAACAGCAGATTGGCCTCGCTGAAATCCTGGAAATTCAGCGTCAGCTTGCCCTGCCAATCGCCCTGGGCCAACTTGGCCTGGGAATCGAGCGTAAACTCCGGCTTGCCGCGCAGCAGGGTCTTGAGCAACTTTATGAATTCATCCAATGCCTGCGGATCCTCCGGCTGGCTAGCCAGCTTCTGTTGCCACTGTTGCAATCTCTCCATGGTGACGCCATCCAGATTGCGCAATACCAGCTTCAAACTACCGGAGCCGCTTTGCTGGTCCACGGTCACCTTGTCGGCCTTGATCACCACTTCGCCGGCCACCTGCTGCGCCCCTTGCGGATTGAGCGTGCCGGTAACGGCAAGGTTGGTCGCGACGAACGGGGTTCCAGTGGCTTGATCCTGAATGCGCAACTCGCCAATTCCAATACTGGAATCGCCAAACAGCAGATTGAAGGCGCCCTTGCGCTGGTTCACGTTCACGTTCAACCCGCTGAGCTTGACCTGCCCGCCCTCGCTGGCCTCGGGTTTGCCGATCAAATCGAGACTGGCGATGGTCAATTTGCCCTGCACGGCGGCGGCGCGCGGCGCGACTTGGAACTGCCCTTGCAAACCCGAGAACTTGAGGCTTTGCAAGTCTTTGACGTTACTCAGGGTCAGCGGTGGCATGGTAATTTGCGTATCACTGGCGCCGTCGAAGCCCACTCGCGAAATCGCCACCATGGGTTCCTGATTACCGTACAGCTTCGCCAGTTCGCGGGTCCAGGCGCTGCTCTCCGGGTCCAGGGTGGCGCGAATGACCGCCCCACCCCATTGCATCGGCACGCCGGGAACGCTCCGCCCCGCCAACGGTAGTGGACCATGGTAGATGTCTTGCCGGATCGAGAAGGAAGGATCGATCTCCTTCGATTCACCCTCTGGCAACACAAGCTGCACGCGGGTGATGGATTGTGACGAGAACAATCCACGCTCGTAGCGCGTCGTGCTGAACTTGACGTTGGGGTTCTTCGCGCCTTCCGCCAAGGCGTCCTGATACCAGTGCTCCGCCTGCGTTCCTGACCAATACGCCGCGCCGACGAAGCCTGCCGCCGCCAGGATCAGGATGACGACGATCCCGCCAATCAGTTTCTTCATGAGTTACCCCTCGTGGTTCCAATACATGCCATTATTCCATAAACCGCCCATAAAAAAGCCCCGCTGCAGCGGGGCTCTTATATACACCAAGAGGCGTAAGGGACGTTTACATCATGTCACCCATGCCGCCCATGCCGCCCATGCCGCCGCCCGGCATGGGCGGCTCGCTCTTCTTGGGCAGCTCGGCGACCATCGCCTCGGTGGTGATCAGCAGCGCGGCCACGGAGGCAGCGTTCTGCAAGGCGAAGCGGGTCACCTTGGTCGGGTCTAGAACGCCCATTTCCACCATGTCGCCGAACTCGTTCGTCGCGGCGTTGTAACCGTAGTTGCCGGTGTTCTCCAACACCTTGTTCAGGATCACCGAAGGCTCCTCGCCAGCGTTGGCCACGATTTCGCGCAGTGGCGCTTCCATGGCGCGTAGTGCAATCGCGATGCCGTGGTTTTGGTCTTCGTTGACGCCCTTCAGACCCTTGATGGCTTGCAGCGCGCGAATCAGCGCCACACCGCCACCGGCCACCACGCCTTCCTCGACCGCCGCGCGGGTAGCGTGCAGAGCATCTTCGACCCGGGCCTTCTTTTCCTTCATTTCGATCTCGGTCGCGGCGCCGACCTTGATGACCGCCACACCGCCGGCCAGTTTGGCGACGCGCTCCTGCAACTTTTCCTTGTCGTAGTCGGAAGTGGCTTCCTCGATCTGGCGGCGAATCTGCTCGACCCGGCCCTGGATCTCGTCGGTTTTACCAGCGCCGTCGATGATGGTGGTGTTCTCCTTGGCGACCACGATTTTGCGGGCGGTGCCCAGATCGGCCAAAGTGGTCTTTTCCAGGCTCAGGCCGACTTCGTCGGAGATCACCTGGCCACCGGTCAGGATGGCGATATCCTGCAACATCGCCTTGCGGCGGTCGCCGAAGCCCGGCGCCTTGACGGCCGCGACCTTGACGATGCCGCGAATGGTGTTGACCACCAGGGTCGCCAGCGCCTCGCCCTCGACATCTTCGGCCACGATCAGCAATGGCTTGCTGGCCTTGGCGACGCCTTCCAACACGGGCAACAGGTCGCGGACGTTGGAAATCTTCTTGTCGTACAGCAGGATGTACGGGGATTCCAACTCGGCGTTCATGCTCTGCTGGTTGTTGATGAAGTACGGCGAAATGTAGCCGCGGTCGAACTGCATGCCTTCCACGACATCTAGTTCGTTCTCCAGGCCCTTGCCTTCCTCGACGGTGATCACGCCTTCCTTGCCGACTTTCTTCATCGCGTCGGCGATGATCTGGCCGATAGCTTCGTCGGCGTTGGCGGAAATGGTGCCGACCTGCGCGATCGCCTTGTCGTCGGTGCAAGGCGTGGATAACTTCTTCAGCTCCTCGACCGTGGCGACCACCGCCTTGTCGATGCCGCGCTTCAGGTCCATCGGGTTCATGCCGGCGGCGATGGCCTTCATGCCTTCGCGGACGATGGCTTGGGCCAGCACGGTGGCGGTGGTGGTGCCGTCGCCGGCCACGTCGGAGGTCTTGG
>JAVMKH010000065.1:0-5443 GCA_031732935.1 Candidatus Contendibacter sp. | reverse complement strand
CGGTGGTCATCTCGGTCCGGGTGTTCCTGTTCCGGGGGGCGGGGAAGGCGAATTGACGGGGGGGGCGAAACGCCATGAACATCAAGATCGACGTTTACGTGTTCGCCCACGGCCACCGCCCGCGCGGCCACCGCCAGTGGGGCTTTATCACTCCCGAGGGGCAACGGGCCTGGGCGCCAGGCCCAATGACCCTCACCGAGGCCAAGGCGTGGTTGCGGCGCGAGGTCCGGGCGATGGGCCTGTCCGCCCGCCGCGCCACATGGTATGTCGCACCGTAGCAACTACCGTTGACCCTGCCTACCCACCTCGCCTTCGCTTCGGTGCTCTACCTGGGCGGGGCGACCCTGTTCGGCTACCGGCCCGACTGGATCAGTTGGACGCTGGCCGCCGTCGCCAGCCTGCTGCCGGACGTGGACCTGCCGCCCGCCCGGATCGGCCGGCTGTTCTGGTTCGTGTCCGTGCCCCTGGAACGGCGCTTCGGCCATCGCACCCTCACCCATTCCGCCGTCATGCTGCTGGCCGTCGCCGCCCTAGCCGCGCCGCTATGGTTCCTCAACCCGTTGTGCTACTGGGCGGTGGTCGGCGGCTACTGGTCCCATCTGTGGCTGGACATGCTCAACATCCGGGGGATCGATCTGTTCTGGCCGAGCGCCCTTCGGGTGGTGACGCCCGGCAACCGCAACTGGCGGCTGGAAGTGGGGAGCAAGGGGGAAATGGTGTTGCTCTCCGGGTTGCTGGTGACGGCGGCGGCGCTGGTTCCGCTCAGTCAGATGGGCTTTCGGGATGGCTTGCAGGCCCTGCTCAAGAACTTCGACATCGCGCGGGAGCAGTACCAGCGGGTGGCCGGAACGCACTGGTACGCGCTGGAACTGACCGCCACCGACAACCTCACCCTGCAACCCGTCCATGGCCGCTTCCCGGTGGTGGGGGTGTGGCAAAACGGCCTGATCGTGGAACGGGACGGGGAGTTACGGGCGGTGGGGCCGAGTCCGACTCACCACAACCTCTATCCGCTCAAGGCCCGACTCATCCAGGGCGAGCCGCTGCGGGTGGTGGCGGAACGGGTCGAGATGCGGGGCCATACTTTGCGCGGGCTGGTTAGCCGCATCGATCAGAGCCGCCCCTACTTCCTGCTGGGCGAGGTGGAGATCGCCGACGGCCGGGGGCCGGCCATCACGGGGCGGCTCGACAGCGTGGACACCTACAACCCCGCGACCTACCGGGGCGGCATCTTGCGCCTGCACTACGCCCGCGCCCCGGAGCTGGAACCGTGGCTCGATCTCGTGGCGGTCCGGGGTGAGGTGGTGGTGCAGTTCTGGCTCCGGCCGGGGGAGGCGGCGGTGACGCTGGGGCCGGGGGAGGAACGGCGGGAGGAGAGGATACCAGAGCAGTTGAAGCGGTTTTTGTGAGGGGAGCAGGGAATCAGCGTCGAGGTTGAGAGCCGAAATTCCGATCAAAATACCTTGCTATTATTCTGTTTATTTTCTACAAAATTTCGGCATTTCATTTTAAATCAATGTGCTGTATGGAATTATGCACCAACGCCTCTTAATGGGCATAGATATTCTCTAACTGGATTGTGGCTGAACAACGTATTGAATGTGAAAAGATTTTTTTGAGACTAGCGAAAGTACAGTGAAGCCACCCTTCGACTTCTCAAAGCATTGATTCAATCGTCTTGCGCAGTTTCGGCATATCCAACAACCCAAGCCGATACTGTACGATCCGTCCTTCCGGTGAAATCAATACCGTGGTGGGGGTCACCCGCACGTTGTCGAATGCCCGAGCGATCTGCGCCTGACTATCCAGCACGATGGGATAAGGAATTTGTCGCTGCTGAGCTAGCGCCCGTACCTGCTCCGGCGGGTCATAACTCATCGCTACTCCGATCATTTCCAGCCCCTTTGGATTAAGATCGCGATATAGCTCAATCAAATGCGGCATTTCCTGAATGCAGGTAGGGCAGGTAGTCGCCCAGAAGGTGACGAGCACCGGCTTGCCGCGCAATTGCTCCAGCGTCAACAGGCGGCCATCGAGCGTCTGGCCGACCAGGGGCGGCGCTTCGCGCAGCCCAGCAAGCATGAACCCGATCGCAGCCAAGGCTAGAACGACGACCAGGACCACGCCAGGGATCAGCGTTTCTTTATTCAATTTCACAGAAAACAGACTCCTGCGGTTGAGATGTGGAAAGACCAGATGATATCCGAGGGAAGGGGCGGGAACAGATTCGCTGAGCCTACCGCCGATGGCCGCAAAGAAATCTATTGCTTGTACGCCGCCCGTACCTCACTGGCGACTTGGGCCGCTAGCCCTTCGGGACTGAAATCCTGCAATGGCTGGTCGTTGATAAACAGCGCCGGTGTTTGCCGCACGTTCAGTTTGACCATGTCGGCGGCGTCCTGCTTCAAGCGAGATAGCACTCGCGGATCATTCATTTCCCGGCGAGCGCGTTCGACGTCCAAACCGGTGTGACCCAACACGGTCCACACCAATTCTGGTTGCGGTCGTTGGTGATTCGCCCATTGCGGTTGCGCAGCCAGCACCGCCTCCAGAGACTTCAGGTAGATATCCATTCCCTGAAGGCGAGCGGCTTCCAGCACCTGTGCCACGTAATCGGACCCTTGGTGAAAGGTCGCGTAACGGAGGCTCAAACGCACCTGGCTCTTATACCGCTCCAGGATCGATTGGATATGGGGATGGAACTCCCGACACGCCTCACAGGCCGGATCAAAAAATTCCACGATCTCCACCTTGGCCATAAGGGTGCCGATCTTGGGCGTATCCGGGCGATGGAGAGGTGAGTCATTGCTGGCCGCTATCTGGCGAACCGCATTGGCTGCCTGCTCTTTATACCAGTTCATCCCGAACACGAAGAGGCCAACCATGATCAGAGTCGCGCCGATAACGATGAAAACCTTTTTCATTTCTTAAGACCTTTCTGCACCGCCAGGAGCAGCGCAATGAGAGAAGTGAATCCTGCCAGCGAGAGCAGCGGAATCGTGACAAAACCATAGACTTCGATCTTTACGTCAGCGCAAGAGAGCCCTTGGGTGCAGGGCTGCAAATTTTCGGGAATGAAGCCGAGATACAGCAGGCAGTGATAAAGCGCCAGCAGCCATCCAGCGACCGCGATGGGCAATGCATAGCGGACGCAACGAACATCCAAGGGAAATAGTCCGACGGTAAAGATGGCCACCAGCGGGTACATGGCGATGCGCTGATACCAGCACAACACGCACGGTGTGCGCTGCATCACCTCGCTGAAGAACAGGCTGCCTAAGGTGGCAGCCATGGCGATCAGCCAGCAGGCAAAGAGCAGGTTCCATGGTCGGGACGTAGTTGCATCGGTCATGCGAGTCCGCTCTGGATGGCGATGCTGCCGGCCAATAGCGGGTAGCCCTTGGAAAACAAGTCAAAGAACACAGACTTCCCGTTCATTTGCGCAGCAACCTCAGCCCGTTGCCGACCACCAGCAAGCTGGCACCCATGTCGGCGAAGACCGCCATCCACATAGTGGCCTGGCCAGTGAAAGTCAGCACCAGGAACACTGCCTTGATGCCCAGCGCCAGCCCGATGTTCTGTTTCAATACGCTCGCGGTGGCTCGGGACAGCCGCACAAAGGTGGGAACCTTGCGCAGGTCGTCGTCCATCAGCGCCACGTCGGCGGTTTCAATGGCCGTGTCGGTACCGGCCGCGCCCATCGCAAAGCCAATGTCGGCCCGCGCCAGCGCCGGCGCGTCGTTGATGCCGTCGCCGACCATGCCGACTCGACCCCCGTGACTGTCTACCAACAGCGTTTTAATGACGTTGAGCTTATCTTCTGGCAATAAATTCCCCCAAGCCTCGTCAATACCCACCTGACCGGCAATCGCCTCGGCGGTATGCGGGTTGTCGCCGGTCAACATCAGGGTCTTCACGCCCAGCGCGTGCAGTTCGGCGATGGCGTGCCGACTACTCTCCTTGACCGTATCGGCGACCGCGAACAGGGCTTGCACGCCCGCTTCACCGACCAGCATCACCACGGTCTTACCTTGGGCTTCGAGCGTCGAGAGGCGGGCCTCCAAGTCCGGCGAGCAGACTCCCAGTTCCTCGACCATACGGTGGTTACCCAGGTGATAGGTTGCGCCGCTAATACGGCCGCGTACCCCACGCCCCGGCAACGCGGCAAAGTCACTCACCTCACGCAGCGCCAACCCCTCTTGGGCGGCCAGCGCTACGGCCTTGGAGACCGGATGGTCAGAGCGTGCGGCCAGGCTCGCGGCGAGCACCCGAGACTCAGTCGGATCGGCTTCGCCCCAGACCGCGAAGTCGGTCTGTGCCGGCTTGCCGTGCGTGATCGTGCCGGTCTTGTCGAGCGCCAGCCACTGGAGCTTGTGCCCCTCTTCCAGATACACCCCGCCTTTGATGAGGATGCCATGCCGCGCAGCGGCGGCCAGACCGCTGACGATGCTGACCGGCGTGGAGATCACCAAAGCACAGGGGCAGGCGATCACCAGCAAGACCAACGCCTTGTAGACCCAGGCCAGCCACGGTGCGCCGAGCACCAAGGGGGGCAGGACCGCCACCGCCACCGCCACCGCAAACACGATGGGCGTGTACACGCGGGCGAACTGGTCGACGAAGCGCTGGGTCGGCGCGCGGCTGCCTTGCGCGGCCTCCACCGCGTGAATGATGCGCGCCAGGGTGGATTGGTTTGCGGCGGCCGTGACGCGACATTCGAAGGAGCCGGATTCGTTGATCGTGCCGGCGAACACCGGATCGCCCTCGCCCTTCTCGACCGGCAAGCTCTCGCCCGTGATGGGGGCCTGATTGATCGTGGAGCGGCCCTGTACCACCTCGCCATCGAGGGCAATCCGTTCGCCGGGTTTAACGCGAATCCGGCTACCGATTGCCACCGTCTTGGCGTCAACGTCGGCCCAACTCCCATCGGCTTGCTGGACGGTGGCCGTTTCCGGGGCGAGGTCCATCAAGCCGCGAATCGCGTTGCGGGCGCGGTCGAGCGACTTGGCTTCGATGACTTCGGCCAGCGCAAACAGAACCATCACCATCGCCGCTTCGGGCCAGTGCCCGATCAACATCGCGCCGGTGACCGCAATCGACATCAGCGCGTTGATGTTCAGGTTGCGGTTCCTGAGCGCGATCCAGCCCTTCTTGTAGGTGGAGAGACCCCCGGTGAAGATGGCGACCAACGCCAGCGCGATGACCACCCCATGGTTGCCACCGTCGAGCCAGGACACCACTTCCGCCAAAGTCGCCGTCACGCCCGATACCGCCAACGGCCACCAGTGGGTACGGGAGGGCTCCGGCGCGGGCGGATTGGTGAGAGCCGCTGCGTCCTGGACCTCGGCCTCGAAACCCAGCGACTTCAAGGCCGCGAGCACCCCCGGCAGCGCATCGGGCGCATGGGTGACCCGCAACGTGCGTTGCACCAGGTTGAAGTCGA
>JAVMKH010000064.1:0-5463 GCA_031732935.1 Candidatus Contendibacter sp. | reverse complement strand
ACATCGAGGGGCTGTCGCCGGCGATTTCCATCGAGCAGAAATCCACCTCGCACAACCCGCGTTCCACGGTCGGGACGATCACCGAGATTTACGACTATCTGCGGCTACTGTACGCGCGGGCCGGGATTCCGCGCTGTCCGGACCACGGCATCGACCTGGACGCCCAAACCGTCGGTCAGATGGTCGATCAGGTGTTGGCCTTGCCGGAGGGCAGTCGGTTGATGCTACTGGCGCCGGTGGTGAAGGAGCGCAAGGGCGAACATGTCAAGTTGTTGCAGGAGTTACGCGCCCAAGGCTTCGTGCGCGCCCGCATCGACGGTGATGTGGCGGAACTGGATAGTCCGCCGACCCTGGATTTGCGCCGCAAGCACACGATTGAAGTGGTGGTGGACCGTTTCAAAGTTCGTGACGACCTCGGATTACGGTTGGCGGAATCGTTCGAGACCGCGCTGCGACTGGGTGAGGGCGTGGCACGGGTGGCATTTCTGGACGAGCCGGCGCGGGCGGAACTGTTGTTTTCCGCCGGCTATGCCTGTCCGGTATGCGGTTACAGCCTGAGCGAGTTGGAACCTCGCCTGTTTTCCTTCAATAACCCGGTCGGCGCTTGTCCGGAGTGCGACGGGTTGGGCGTCAAGCAATTCTTCGACCCCGAGCGAGTGGTGGCGCATCCGCATCTGAGCCTGGCGCGCGGCGCGGTGCGCGGCTGGGACCGCGAAAATTTTTATTATTTCCAGTTGGTCAAGTCCTTGTCCCGGCATTACGGGTTCGAGCTGGATAAACCGTTTCAGGAGTTGCCAGAACGCGTCCGCAAGCTGATCCTGCATGGCAGCGGCGGTGAAGTGATCGATTTCGAGTACACCAGCAGTCGCGGCGAGACCTACCACCGCCGCCATGCCTTCGAGGGCGTGATTTCCAACATGGAGCGCCGTTACCGGGAAACCGAGTCGAATCTGGTGCGCGACGAGTTGGCAAAGTATCTGAGCAGCCAGCCCTGTCCATCCTGCCGGGGGGCGCGGCTGACCCGCTCCGCCCGCAACGTGTTCGTCGCTGGCCGGAGCGTGCCGGAAATCGTCGCGCTGCCCATCGGCGCGGCGCGAGAGTTCTTCGCGCAATTGAGTTTGCCGGGCCGGCGTGGCGAAATCGCGGTCAAGATCGTCAAGGAAATCGGTGAACGGTTGAATTTTTTGGTCAACGTCGGTTTGGATTACCTGACCTTGGAACGCAGCGCCGATACCTTGTCGGGCGGCGAGGCGCAACGTATCCGGCTGGCGTCGCAGATCGGCGCGGGGTTGGTCGGGGTGATGTACGTGCTGGACGAACCTTCCATCGGCCTGCACCAGCGCGATAACGCGCGGTTGCTGACCAGCCTGTTGCGGCTGCGCGATCTGGGCAACACGGTCATCGTGGTCGAGCACGACGAGGACGCGATTCGCACCGCCGATCACATCGTGGATATGGGGCCGGGCGCGGGCGTCCACGGCGGCCAGGTCGTGGCGCAGGGCACGCCGACCGACATCGTGGCCCATCCCGAATCGCTGACCGGCGCTTATCTAGGCGGCCGGCGACGAATCGAATTGCCGCCCAAGCGTACCGCGCCCGATGCCAAGAAGCAGTTACGCATCGTCGGTGCCAGCGGTAACAATCTGAAAAATCTGACGGTGGAAATCCCGCTGGGGCTGCTGACCTGCATCACCGGCGTTTCCGGCTCCGGCAAGTCCACGCTGATCAACGACACCCTGTATCGCTACGCCGCTCGCGACTTGAACAACGCCAACGAAGCGCCCGCGCCCTGCCGCGATCTGCTGGGGTTGGAGCAGTTGGACAAGGTGGTGAATATCGACCAAAGCCCCATCGGTCGCACGCCGCGCTCCAATCCGGCCACGTACACTGGTCTGTTCACCCCGATCCGCGAACTGTTCGCCGGCGTGCCGGAATCGCGGGCGCGCGGCTATCAGCCGGGCCGGTTCAGCTTCAACGTCAAGGGCGGGCGCTGCGAAGCCTGCCAGGGCGACGGGGTAATCCAGGTGGCGATGCATTTCCTGCCGGACATCTACGTGCCGTGCGATCAGTGCAAGGGCCAGCGCTACAACCGCGAAACGCTGGATATCCGCTACAAGGGTCGCAACATCCACGAAGTGTTGGAGATGACGGTCGAGGATGCCCTGACGTTCTATCAGGCGGTGCCGATGGTGGCGCGCAAGCTGCAAACCCTGGTCGACGTGGGGTTGAGCTACATTAAGCTCGGCCAGAACGCGACGACGCTGTCCGGTGGCGAAGCGCAGCGGGTGAAGCTGGCCCGCGAACTGTCCAAGCGCGACACCGGGCAGACGCTTTATATCCTGGACGAACCGACCACCGGTTTGCACTTCCACGACATCGAGCAGTTGCTAAAGGTACTGCACGAACTGCGGGACCGGGGCAACACGATTGTCGTCATCGAGCACAACCTGGACGTAATCAAGACCGCCGACTGGATCGTGGACTTGGGACCGGAAGGCGGCGGTGGGGGTGGGGAGGTGGTGGCGATCGGCGCACCGGAGCAGATTGCCCGCCATCCCGACAGCCACACCGGGCGGTTTTTAGCACCGGTGCTGGAGCGGTAGTGCGGCGCGAGCGATTCGGAGGTATCGGTCTCGGCGTTTGCTATATTGAATTATCAGTTGCGGCTCGCCCTGTCCATCGAAACCGAATTTATTGGAGCGCGATATGGCTTTGCAAATCTGGCTGCTCAATCCATACAAGTTGCATTATAACTGGGACGAATTACGCTCACAGGTTGCAACCTTGATGAAACCGGTTGTCAATCTGTACGACTCAAAAAATAAAGGCGCCAAATTCGATTCGGTGTTAGTCAGCAATCGTTACACGATACCGCCAATCACTGCCAAGGATCTCGCGGTCTATGTGGTGCCCACCCCGAACTATGGTTTTGTCGGGACCGATTTCGGCGAAAGCGGCCATCGGAAAGATGCGGGTGGATTGACATCGGAGCCTTCTGGCGGGCAGTCTTGCAGCGAGGCCTATGTCGGTGATGAGGAAATTGCCGGCACGAATGGCGAGTTCATTCAGGTCGATACCTTGGAGAAAAATCCCAAGGGTGTCTACGTGAACAGAAAAGCGTCTCCCATGCTATTGGCAAAAGTCATTTATCATGAGCTGATGCACTATGTGACGCCTAAATGGTCCGCAGAGAAGCTGCACAGTTACAAAGGGGTCAGTCTCGGAAAGGATGTGACGTATGAGTACGCACCGCAATCCGAGGTGGACATCAAGATCCTCGCGGACCATCTGACATCTCACGGCCAACGGTTTTGGACCGGCGCATGGGAAGCCATGCGAGGGCGAGGCTATGATGTGTGAGGGTGGACTTCAGAGCATCGCTTCTAGCCCCAACAATACGCTTCTTCGTGATGCGCGACGTAGCACAACACCAGGTTGTCGGCGTCGCGGTAAAGGATGATACGCAAGTCGAGGGGGTGTGACCTCTATATGATTCATTAGACGGCAAGGGGGAAACCAAATTGGTCAAGCTTCTCCCAGAATTGTCGCCAGCGATCTGGGGTTAACATTAACGCGCGCAGGCTGAGCACCACGGCGGCACCTTTCTCCTTCCAACGCATTCCCGAGCGGCATAGCCGCTGTTTGACCACGATCTTACAGGCCGCCTCGGTGACCCCCGACCCGATCGGCCAGTGGTGTTCAAGGGCAGCGGCGTAGGTCATCTGGTGGTGATGGTAATGGAAATAGGTAATGGCGCTTTAGGTAATGGCGCTTTGCAGTTGCTGGCGTTGCAGGGCGTTGAGCCCGGCCGTGGGCAGGCGCTTCATCTCCTGAAGCAGGGCTTGGGCGGCATCCGGTTCGTGCTTGAGCCGATGGCACGCGTCGGTCAGCCACGTGGCCCGCTGTTTTTGGTCTTCAGCACGGGGAAAAGCGGCCTCGGCGACCATGTGCAGATCACGGCTGGCATGATAGAAATCGACCAGTTGCACGGCGGTATGGGGAGTCAAAAACCGCCAGTTGTCCTCAGCCCCGTCCGCCAGGCCCAGATAGGTCACTTCGGGGTAAGCGGCCTTGATCCGGGCCAACTCGCGTTCCAGGCGCCCCAAGAAGGTGGCCTTGCCATACTCGGGGGTGGCCGCCACATACAGGGTGTGCAAGCGTTCCCCCGCCGCATCGAACAGCGCCAGCGTACCCACCATCGCCTGGCGCCAGCCGTCTTCTCCCAGCAGCAGACAGGTTCCGTCCAAACCCACCGCGACGCTGGCCACCGTCGCTTGCAACGCCGGCAGCGCGTACTCCCACTCGGCTTCCTTGACTTGCGCTACCGTGCCGATCGCCTCACCCAAGCGCTGCAGGTACGACACCGCCACCGGGCGGGCATGGTTTTCCGCCAAGTCCCGCCGGACCTCGCGCGCCACCCCCTGGGCCAATTTGCTGCTCACCTGCTTGGCAAACCGGGGTGTGGACGTGAGCACGATCCGCGCATCGCGCTCCAGCGGACAGTAGGTCACCCCGCCCCCCGAGCGTTGATAGACGTGACGCTCCACCTCGACCTCACCGTAGGGCGTCTGGTAAAGCTTCGGTTGTTGACCCTTGGTACGCCAGATCTCAGGCCCAATCTGGATCGGACTACCGTCGGTATCGAAGTCTCTCAGCGCCTCGCGACTGGCGATACAACCGGCTTCGTTCAAGGCTTCCTGAATCCGCTCTTCCGTATCCAACATCGAGCGACCCAGTTCCACCGTCAGCTCGATCTTGACCCGGCTACCTTTCACCTCTATCAACAAGGCCGGCATGGCTGGCTCACCCCCACGCCCATCAGCAATCAAAGATTTTCTAAAGCGTGCCACCTTGGCCGGAAAAAATCAAAAAGAGGTCACACCCAGTCGAGGTTAACCCACATCGATCAGAAATGTTTGTCCGCTGCGCAATTCAGGCAATGCAACTGAAAGCTCGGGTGCTCCGGCGCTAGTTGAAGATCGAACGCCGCCTGTTTGACCAGGGTCAGCGCTGGCGCCGTGAGGCGGGCCAAGCTGTCGGCGAAAGTGCTGGATCTATTTCCGAGACCTTGGATGATAAGCTGATCACGCAGGCCGACATCGATAATGGGAGGCTGATTTTTCGGCAGCGAAAAGAAGGGCGAGTGTTGCCCCTGAAGCAACGGGTGAATATTTACCTGGATCGGGAAATCATCGAGCATTTCAAGCAACGCGCCGGTGGACACGGTTACCAGACTCTTCTCAACGAAGCCTTGAAACAGGCTATCCAGCAAGATCGTCTAGAAGATACGCTCAGGCACGTCATTCGCGAAGAATTGCGTGACTGGACGTTTTAAGGGGCTTTTTTGGATATTGATATGCTTTCAGAACTACCAGTTTCTCATCTTCTTAATTTTTAGTGGGTTACTTTATAGTGGTCCCCAAATTTCGGACAGCTAATTAAGGTAGTACTCTGCACGGGTAG
>JAVMKH010000063.1:0-29369 GCA_031732935.1 Candidatus Contendibacter sp. | reverse complement strand
GTTGGGCCTGGTGGTGGTGGACGAGGAACACCGCTTCGGGGTGCGGCACAAGGAGCGACTGAAGGCATTGCGCGCCGAAGTGGACGTGTTGACCCTAACCGCTACCCCGATTCCCCGCACCCTGAACCTAGCGATGGCCGGGCTGCGCGATCTCTCGATCATCGCCACCCCGCCAGCGGGACGGCTGGCGGTCAAGACCTTTGTCGGCGAGTGGAATCCGGCGACGATCCGGGAAGCCTGCCAGCGCGAATTGAAACGCGGCGGCCAGGTTTATTTTCTGCACAACGAGGTGGAAACCATCCAACGCATGGCCGCGCAAATCGCGGTATTGGCGCCGGGCGCGCGAATCGCGGTGGCGCACGGCCAGATGCGCGAGCGCGACCTGGAACAGACGATGTTGGATTTCTATCACCGTCGCTGCAACCTGCTGGTCTGCACCACCATCATTGAATCGGGCATCGACGTGCCCAGCGCCAACACCATTCTCATCAACCGGGCCGACAAGCTGGGGTTGGCGCAATTGCACCAGTTGCGCGGGCGGGTCGGACGCTCGCACCACCGCGCCTACGCCTACTTGATCGTGCCACCGCGCAAGACGATGACGGCGGACGCGATCAAGCGGATCGAGGCCATTGAATCGCTGGAGGATCTGGGCGCGGGTTTTCTGCTGGCCAGTCACGATCTGGAAATTCGCGGCGCGGGCGAGTTGCTGGGCGAGGCGCAGAGCGGCCAGATTCACGAGGTCGGCTTCACCCTGTACATGGATCTGCTGGAGCGGGCGGTGGCGGCGCTGAAGGCGGGAAAGGTTCCGGAACTGGACCGGCCGCTGGATCACGGTCCCGAAATCGATCTGCAAAGCCCGGCGCTGATTCCCGACGACTATCTGCCGGATGTTCACAGCCGGCTGATCTTGTACAAACGGATCGCCAGCGCCCGTGACGCCGAGGAATTGCGCGAGTTGCAGGTGGAGATGATCGACCGCTTCGGGCTGTTGCCGGTCCCGGTCAAGACCCTGTTTCGAGTGACTGAACTGAAACTGCGAGCGTTGCCGGTCGGGGTAAAAAAGATCGAGGCCGGACCAAAGGGCGGGCGACTGGTATTTGGGCCGGACCCGAAGGTGGACCCGGCCAAGTTGGTAAGCCTGATCCAGCGGCAACACAAGGTCTACAAGCTGGACGGCAAGGACAAGCTCCGTTTCGTCAAGGACCTGCCCGACGCTGAAACGCGGGCGGCGGAGGTGGAGAAGCTATTGGAATCCATCACCGGATAGAGAAGCCGTCTAAAAACTAATTTATTGATTAATATGGATGTAATATCGCTTCTAACCGGTTTTTGGTTGATCCAGCCGCACAAAGGCTATCTCACGGAAAATTTTTCAGAAAAATCAACGCTGAGTTTTTCGACTGTCTTTCCAAAGAAGCGAGAGGGTTCGACATCGTTCGCCCCCCTCGCCCGCGTCAGTGCCTGCGATACTGTTCCCGCATCTCGCGTTTCAGCGTCTTGCCGGCGACGTTGCGGGGAAAAGTGTTCATGATCACAACATCGCTGACCCGTTGAAACTTGGCGTCTACCCGGCCATTGATCCAGTCCTTGAGTTCCGCGGCCGTCGCCTTGGCGTCGGGCCGCAACGTCACGGCGGCGACCGGGGTTTCGCCCCATCGGTCGTCGGGCACGCCAAAAACCGCCACTTCGTTAACGTCCGGGTGGCGGATCACAATTTCTTCGATGTCGCGGGGATAGACGTTCAGGCCGCCCGAAATGATCATGTCCTTGATACGATCCACCAGAAACAGATAGCCGTCTTCGTCCACGTAGCCGGCGTCCCCGCTGTGCAGCCAACCGTCGATGATGGTTTTTTCGGTCAGCTCGGGTTTCTTGTAATAGCCTGGCATCATGATCGGACTCTTGCCGCAGATTTCGCCGACTGCGCCGACGCCGCAATCGCGGCCGCTCTCGTCGAGAATGCGCAGTTCCATGAAGGGTGGCGGCGTTCCAACCGAGCCGGTTTTGCGTTGGTTGTCGTTCTTGTCGAGAATCGTCACGAACCCTTCGGTGAGTCCGTAGAGTTCGTAAAAACGGCCGGGCAAGACCTCGTTGATGCGGTTTTTGTATTCGAGCAACAGCGGTGCGCCCAGGCTTTGCAGCATTTCCAACGACCGCAGTCGCTCGGGCCGAAACGCCGGGCTGTTCAGGATTGCGATGATCTGCGACGGCACCATCAGAACGTGAGTCGCTTTCTCCCGTTCGATGGCGTCGATCACCGCATCGGGGTCGAACGCTTCGTGCAGGATGTAGGAACACCCCAGGAACATCCAGGGCATCAGCGTCAGCATGGCACCGTTGAAGACGATGGAGCCGGCGTGCAGCACCACGCTCTCGGGGGTCATCCGCCAAGCGGCGGCGAACAGGGTGCAGTAGCTGGCGCGCACCGCGTGGGTGTGGACAATGCCCTTGGGGGCGCCGGTGGTGCCGCTGGAGTACATGATGTTGTAAACGTCGCCGCTTTCCAGGCGGGCGTCGGGCGGTTCGTCAGCGGAAGCCGTGGCGACGAAGTCGGTATAGCGCCGAAAGCCCGGCGGAGCGCCTTCGCCCACCGAAACGTAGCGGTCGGCCCGAATCGCCGGCAACTGCTCGCGGGTGCGGTTCAGGGTGGCGGCGGAACCGGCGTCGGCCAATACCAGCAGCGTGTCGGAATCGTGCAACAGGGTGGCGAGACCGTTTTCCTGAAGCAGGGGGCTGCACGGCACGATCACCAGGCCGACCTTGGCGACGGCCCAGTAGGCCATCATCAGTTCCAAGCTGTTAGGTAGCACCGTCGCTATCTTGTCACCCTTGCGCAAACCGGCGGCCAGCAGGGCGTTGGCCAGTCGGTTGACCTTGGCGTTCAGTTCGCGGTAGGTCAGGCGTCGATCGCCGACCACGAGCGCCAGGTGGTCGGGCTGGTAGCGAGCATGTCGGGTCAACAACGCGCCGATGTGCATTTGCGCCTCCTCGGGGATAGATTCGGTGGACTTTCCGGAGGCGCCGCTAGCCACGCGGTCAAATTGGCGGCGGTCTGGAAGTCCAGGACCACCTTGACCAGCGCCTCCGTTTGAGCCAGAGAGAGTTGACGGATCCGTTGCGCTTGGGCGGCGATACAGAAACATCTTGGAGCGTTTGCCACGATAAGGTGGTTCTCCAGGGCGATGGAAAGCGGTGAGGCGCCGAACGCCGCTCAACCCGAGAACGGATGCCGCAGCACGATGGTGTCCATCCGATCCGGACCGGTGGAAATAAGGTCAATGGGCGTGTCGGTCAACTCCTCGATCCGCCGCAGATAAGCCCGCGCGGTGGCCGGTAATTCCTCGTAACGCTTCACGCCCAGGGTCGATTCGCGCCAGCCCGGCATTTCCTCGTAGATCGGCGCGCAGGTCGCCAGCGCCTCGGCGCCCACGGGCGCGTCGTCCAGCCGTTCCATTCCGCACCGATAGCCCACGCACAGCCGGATTCGGTCCAGCCCGTCCAGCACGTCCAGCTTGGTCACGCACAATCCCGAAACGCTGTTGTTCACCAAGGAACGGCGCAAGGCCACGGCGTCAAACCAGCCGCAGCGCCGCCGCCGGCCGGTGGTTGAACCGAACTCGTGACCGCGCTCGACCAGATAATCGCCGGTCGCGTCGAACAACTCGGTCGGGAACGGTCCGCCGCCCACCCGGGTGGTATAGGCCTTGGTGATCCCCAGGATGTAATCCAGATAACGCGGTCCCAGCCCCGTGCCAGTGGCCGCACCGCCGGCGGTGGTGTTGGAGGAGGTGACGTAGGGATAGGTCCCGTGGTCGATGTCTAGCATCGCGCCTTGCGCGCCCTCGAACAGCACGTTGTCGCCGCGCCGCCGATGGATGTCGAGTAACTCGGTCACATCCGCCGCCAACGGTCGCAGCCGTTCGCCCATCGCCAGCGTCTCGTCAAGGATCTGTTGGAAATCCACTGGCTCGGTCTGAAAATAACGTTGCAATACAAAATTGTGGAAATCCAGCACCTCGCCCAGCTTGGCGGCGAAGCGTTCCCGGTCGAGCAAATCGGCTAGCCGCACCGCCCGCCGCGCGACCTTGTCCTCGTAAGCCGGCCCGATGCCGCGCCCAGTGGTGCCGATGGCCCGAGCACCGCGCGCCTGCTCGCGCGCCTGATCCAGCGCGATGTGATAGGGCAAGATCAGCGGACAGGCTTCGCTGATCCGCAAGCGTCCCATCACATCCACGCCCCGCGTTTCCAACCGGTCGATCTCAGCCAGCAGCGCTGCTGGCGACAACACCACACCGTTACCGATCAGGCAAGCTACTCTTTCACGCAAGATGCCCGAGGGAATCAGGTGCAGCACGGTTTTCTGGCCGCCGATGACCAGGGTATGGCCGGCGTTGTGCCCGCCCTGGAAGCGCGCCACCGCCGCCGCGTTCTCGGTGAGCAGGTCCACCACCTTGCCCTTGCCTTCGTCGCCCCACTGCGCGCCGATGACGACCACGTTCTTGCCCATGTCGGTTTCCTGATGGTTTTCGGTCAATGTTCCAACTCAGGCGACCGCCGCCAGCGGGATCACACGCCATTCCCCCTCCCGCCAAGCCAGTCGGCGATCACACCCCAAATCTTCCGGCTTCGCCGCCGCGCCGGGTAATTCCCGAACCACTCGTTCGCCTCGACCGCGCAACTCGGCCACGCGTCGGTCCAAGGCGATGTCCGCGATGGCTGGCGCGTAGATGCCCTCGCTGACCGTTTTCGGCGTCGAACCCAGAAGCAACAGGGTCGCTAGATCGGTGCTGAAACCGGTGGCCGGTCGGGCGCGGCCGAACACTTGACCAATCTCGTCGTAGCGCCCACCCTGCGCCACCGCCTGTCCCTGCCCCGGTACGTAAGCGGCGAACACCACGCCGGTGTGGTAGTGATAGCCCCGCAGCTCCGCTAGATCCACATGAATCGGCAATGCCGGCCACTGTCGTCGCAAGGCAGCGATCAACCACCGCAGGGTAGCCAGTGCCGCGCGGATGCCTTCACCCGCCGCCGCCAGGCGGCCTTCGGCCTCATCCAGCACCTCCGGCCCACCGTTCAGCTCGGCCAGCGCCAGCAGTTGTTCCCCATGTGGTGCTGGCGGCGCCCATGCGGCCAGTTGCTGGCGAATCTCCGGCAGCGCCTTGCGTTGCAGGGTTTCGAACAGCAACGCTTCGCGCTCCCGATCCAGGCCAGCCCGCCGCGCCAGCTCACGGAAGATCGTCACGTGCGCCAAATCTAGATGCGCTCCGTCGATGCCCGCCGTCGTCAGGGTTTCCAGCATCAGCGCGAGCACTTCCAGGTCGCTTTCATCACCGCGGTGGCCATACAGCTCCACCCCAGCCTGGTACGGGCTGCGGGAACCGCCGAAGCCGTCGGCGCGGGTGCGCAGTACCGTGCCCATGTAGCACAGCCGGACGGGGCCGTCACGTTTCAGCAGATGCGCGTCGATCCGCGCCACCTGCGGGGTCATGTCGGCGCGTACTCCCATCATCCGGCCACTGAGCTGATCGGTCAGCTTGAAGGTTTGCAGTTCAAGATCGTTGCCCGTGCCAGTTAGCAGCGATTCCAGAAATTCGATCAGTGGCGGAATCACCAGTTCGTAACCCCAACCGGCGTAGAGGTCAAGCAGGTCACGGCGCAGTCGCTCTAACCGACTGGCGGCGGGGGGCAGAATTTCCTCGATGCCTTCGGGCAACAGCCAGCGGTCTTCGGCGGTCATGGCGGACGGTGGGTAAGTCGGCAAAGGCGGGCGGCGAACGAATCCATGGCGGGCTTCAGCGGAAAAAATACAGCACCAGCAATCCCAACGCCATGCTGGCCAGACCGGCGAACCGCAACGTCCGATCCTCCAGTTGAGCCAGGCGCAGCAAGGTCTGGCGCAGGGCGCTTGGATTGAGGAAGGGCAGGATGCCTTCCAGCACCAGCATCAGCCCGAACGCCGCCAGCAGCTCATCCCACATGGCGGTGCTCGGTCGGCGGCGGCGCCGCGCCATCGTGTATCTGGCGAGATGTCCAGGTCATTGCGACTGATTGAAGAAACGGAAGAACTGGGAACCCTCCGGTTGCAAGACCAGCACATCGTCCCTGGAGCTGAAGCTCTGCCGATAGGCCGCCAGGCTGCGATGAAAACTGTAGAAGTCCCGATTCTTGCCGTAAGCTTGGGCATAGATGTCGGTAGCCTGGGCGTCGCCCTCGCCGCGCTGGCGCTCGGCATCGCGATAGGCTTCGGCCAGCAGGACCGTGCTCTGCCGGTCGGCGTCGGCGCGGATGCGCTCGGCCGCCTCGCCGCCACGGGAACGGAAATCCTTGGCGACCCGCAAACGCTCGGCTTTCATGCGGCTGAATACTGAATTACTGACATCCGGCGGCAGGTCGATGCGCTTGATCCGCACATCCACCGCCGCAATGCCCAGTTGCGTGGCCTGCTCGCGAAGCAGGCGACTCAGGGTTTCCATGATCTGGTCACGGTCGCCCGACACCACCTCCTGAATCGTGCGCTTGCTGAACTCGCTGCGCAGACCGTCCTTGATGATTTGATCGAGCCGCACGTTGGCCTGAGCTGGATCGCCACCGACCCGGGTGTAGAACTGACGCACGTCCTCGATCCTCCACATGGCGAAGGAATCGACGATCACGTTCTTTTTCTCGGCGGTCAAAAACCGCTCCGGCTCGGTGTCGAGGGTTTGCAACCGTCGGTCGAACTTGCGGATATTATTGATCAGCGGCCATTTCCAGTGCAGGCCCGGCTTATAGTTGGCCTGGACGATCTCGCCCAACTGAAAACGAATGGCGGTTTGGGTTTCGTCCACCGTGAACAGGGCCATCGCCAGCAACGCCACCACGGCGCCCAACACGCCCAACGACACATTACGGGATATCGGCCATCGCGACAGGGCCATCAGCGCACCTCCCGGTTACGACTCACATCGCGCAAGCGACTGGCCGCCGCGTTGTCGTCGGCCGTGGTCGAAGCGGCCGGCAACGGTTCGGCCGTCGAGACGCCGCCCACTCGCGCGGCCCGCATTTCCGCCCCCTCGCCGGACTTGAGCAGACGATCCAAGGGCAGATACAACAGGCTATTGGTTCCCTTCACATCCACCAGCACCTTGCTGGATCGCGCCAGCACCGTTTCCAGGGTCTCCAGATACAATCGTTCGCGGGTCACTTCCGGTGCCTTCTCATAGGCTGCCAGCAATTGCTCGAATCGACTGGCCTCGCCCTGGGCCTCCGCGATGGCCTGTTCCTTGTAGGCCGACGCTTCCTGCAACCGCCGCGCCGCTTGGCCACGAGCGCGGGGAATCACTTCGTTGGCGTAGGCCTCGGCCTCGTTCTTTAACCGCTGCTCGTCCTCGCGCGCCTTGATGGCGTCGGCGAAGGCATCCTGCACTTCCTCGGGCGGCTGGGCATCCTGCAGCACGACAGTCACGATTTGCAGACCGGCGCCCTTGCCCGGAGGGAGTGATTCTTCTCCTTTTCTAGACGTCGGGGTCTTGGTTGACTGTTCTTCGGGGCCGTAGCTATCCAGAATGTGCTGCGTCAGGGTCTTGATATCGGCCACGATATTGCTGCGACCTTCGGTCAACACGAAATCCATGGTGCTCTTGCCGATGGTTTCGCGCGCGGCGCTCTCGACCACCTGCACCAGCACGCTTTCCGGATCAAGCACGTTGAACAGATAGGCACGGGGATCGCTGATCTGGTATTGCACCGCCAGGCGCACGTCGACGATGTTCTCATCCTGGGTCAGCATCAGCGCTTCCTTGGGCACCGTGCGCACCGCCGGCTGACGCGCGCCGCCCGCGCTGGAGCGATAGCCGATTTCCCGGAATCGGCGCTGTTCAAGATTCACAATCTCCACTCGGTCGATCGGGAACAGGCGCAGGTGCGGGCCGGGCATCGTGGTTTCAAGATAGCGCCCAAACCGCAGCACCACGCCGCGTTCGCCCTCGTTGACGATGTAGATGCTGGCGATCAGCCAGCCGATCACGGCGATGACGCCGACGATCAAGCCGATGCCGGCGAACCCGGAGCCCGAACCGCCCGAGCCGCCGCCGTTTCCACCGCGTCGACCGCCCAGCAGGGCGCCGAACTTGTCCGACAGCTTGCGGACGACTTCATCCAGATCGGGCGGCCCCTGCTCGCGCCCCCCCCCACTCCAGGGATCGCGATTGCCACCACCGGGTTCATTCCAGGCCATGTCGTACCCTAACCTCGTCAGATCACATTCAATGTCGCCGGGATTTCGAAACCCGAACGCACCCACTCCATCCGCAACCCTTCCCGGCGGCGCAGCCACTCCAGATTACCACGCGACGTGCGCACCTCGACCAGCCATTCGCCCTCCGGGCCGATGTGTTCGGTCACCACCGCGCCGAGGTTGAACAGCTTGGCCCGTAGCCGGGCTGCCTTCGGCGGCAAGCTCAACCAGCCATGCACGACGTTGCCGCGCAGCCGTTCGGTCAGCGCCGCCAGTAACAGGTCGAGCCCCGCGCCGGTTGTCGCCGACAGCCACACGGCGCGTGCCTGACCCTCGGCGTCGCGTTCCAGCCGAGGCGGTTCGCCGCTGAGATCGACCTTGTTGAACACCCGCAGTTGTGGCGCTTCGTCCGCGCCGATTTCCGTCAGGACGGCCTCGACCCGCGCGATTACCGCGTCCCGGTCCGGATGGCTGGCGTCGATGACCTGTAACAGCAAACTAGCCTCGCGGGTTTCCCGCAGAGTCGCGCGGAACGCCGCCACCAGTTCGTGCGGCAGGCGGTTGATGAAGCCCACCGTGTCGGCCAGTACCACCGGCTCCGCGCCCGGCAGGTTCAAGCGGCGCAGGGTCGGGTCCAGGGTGGCGAACAACTGATCGGCCGCGTACACGCCCGCTTGGGTCAAGGCGTTGAACAGGGTGGATTTTCCAGCGTTGGTATAACCCACCAGCGAAACGGTCGGCAAGTCGGCCTTGCGTCGCGCCCGTCGCCCTTGCGCGCGCTGGCGCTCGACCCGATCCAGCCGCAGGCGAATTTGCCGGATGCGGTCGGCTAGCAGCCGCCGGTCCGTTTCCAACTGGGTCTCGCCGGGGCCGCGCAGACCGATGCCGCCGCGCTGCCGTTCCAGGTGGGTCCAGCCACGCACCAGCCGGCTGGACCAATGCCGCAATTGCGCCAGCTCCACCTGAAGCTTGCCTTCGAAGCTGCGCGCCCGTTGAGCGAAGATGTCCAGAATCAGCCCCGTGCGGTCCACCACGCGACATTTCAGGAGGGCTTCCAGATTGCGTTCCTGGCTCGGCGACAGGGCATGATCGAACAGGACCAGTTCCGCCCCGTGCGCCTCGACCGCCGCGCGGATTTCCTCGGCCTTGCCGCTGCCGACGAACAGGCGTGGATCGGGAGTCTGTCGGCGGCCGCTGATCAGGGCCACGCACTCGGCGCCCGCCGAGATGGCCAGCTCTTGAAACTCGGCGGCATCCTGGGATTCCTCAGCTCCATCCAGCAGCAAACGCACCAGGACGGCGCGCTCGCCGCCGCGTGGACGCTCAAACAAACTGCCTCCCGCGCCTACGCTTACGCCTGTCAGGATTGCTCGCCACCCGCGCCGCTGTCGTCCATCGCCAGATTCAGCCGCACATTGCGCACCGGCACCACCGTGGAAATGGCGTGTTTGTAGATCATCTGGCTGACGCTGTTCTTGAGTAGCACCACGAACTGGTCGAAGGATTCGATCTGACCCTGCAACTTGATGCCGTTGACCAGATAGACCGAAACCGGAATCCGCTCCTTGCGCAGGGCGTTCAGGAACGGTTCCTGGAGGGAATGACCTTTTGCCATCATGATTCTCCCCTGTTTTTATGAGGTTTGGAAAAAACCATCAACTAACGAACGCGAGAATGCTCGCTAAAAATTCAAAGAAACAGATGACGCGCTGCAAAAAGCGCGCCTGCTTCCCAGGGCATTCCGCCGGACGACCGGCTCATCACTTCCCATGATGTGTGGCCCGTGAGATTATCGAAGATCGCGGGATGGACCGCCACCGCGTGCGTGGAGGCGGTCGACCGAAAGCGGTTACATTTTATCATAAGCATTTTGGCGTGTTCGGAAAAACCCCCTGCTCGCGCAGATGGACGACGGCTCGATCCAGCAGGCGGTTGTCGGTGCCATCCAACCAGATGGCTTGGGACTCCGCGCGCAGCCAGGTCAATTGCCGCTTGGCGAACTGGCGGGTAGCCACGATGCCGCGCTCCACCATGGTCGCATGATCCAGCGCGCCATCCAGATAGGCCCAGACTTGCCGGTAGCCCACCGCCCGCATCGAGGGCAGGTTTGGATCAAGATCGCCACGGGCGCGCAGACGCTCGACCTCGGCGACGAATCCCTGTTCCAACATCATCTTGAATCGGCGCTCGATTCGCTCGTGCAACACGCGCCGATCCGCCGGCGCCACGACCAGCTTGATGATGCGAAACGGCAAGGATTCGTTGCGTGATTGAGCGCAAAGTTCCGTCAACGGTCGCCCGGTGAGCTCGTAAACTTCGAGCGCGCGCTGAATTCGTTGTGGATCATGGGGATGAATGCGCACCGCCGCCGCTGGATCGAGCCGCGCTAGCCGGGCGTGCAAGGCTAGGCTGCCCTGCTTGGCCAATTCCGCCGCCAGTCGGGCCCGAAAGGTCGGATCGGCGGAAGGCAATTTCGCCAGCCCGCGTTCCAGCGCCCGGAAATAGAGCATGGTGCCCCCCACCAGCAACGGGACATGGCCCGTAGCCTGAATGGCGGCGATCTCGCGCAGGGCGTCAGTGCGAAATCGGCCGGCGGAGTAGGATTCCACCGGGTCGAGGATGTCGACCAAGCGATGGGGTGCGAGGCGGCGGGTGGCCAAATCGGGCTTGGCGGTGCCGATGTCCATCTCCCGATAAACCAGCGCCGAGTCCACGCTGACGATTGCAAATGGCAGTCGTTGGACCAGTTCCACCGCCAGCGCGGTCTTGCCCGCCGCGGTTGGCCCCATCAGACACAGCACGGGCGGGCGCGAGTCGGGAACCGTCATGGCCTGCCGTCAGCGCCCGCGCCGAAACAGCCGATCCAGTTCGGCTAGGGTCAGTTGCGCCCAGGTTGGCCGGCCGTGGTTGCACTGGCCGCCATGGTCGGTGCGTTCCATGTCGCGTAGCAGAGCGTTCATTTCCAGCAGGTTGAGCGGCCGGTTGGCGCGCACCGCGCCGTGACAGGCCAGGCTGGCCAGCACGTCCAGAATGGCTCGCTCCGACCGGTCGCTGGCCTCTTGCGCCGCCAGATCGGCCAGCAGGTCGCGCACTAACCCAGCGATGTCCAGTCCGGCCAGCAGGGCCGGGATTTGTCGCACCGCCACGGTTTCCGGCCCCAACGCTGTTAGGTCCAGTCCGGCCTGGGCGAACAGCGCGCCGTACGCCTCGATCCACTGGCGCTCGCGCGGCCCGACCGCGACCGTCACCGGAACCAGCAGGGCCTGGGTTTTGACGCCGCCTTGGGCCAGTGTCGCTTTCAGCCGCTGGTACAGAATGCGCTCGTGGGCGGCGTGCATGTCCACCACCACCAGCCCGGCGGGGTTTTCGGCCAACACGTAACGGCCGTGCAATTGCGCCAGCGCGTAGCCAAGCGGTGGCGGTTCAGCGACCTCGTCCGGCGGGGCGATGGGGGTGGATTCAACTTCCGGCCGAGAGGTGTGAAGCTGGCCATACGCCGCCAGCCGTTCGTTCACCGCTAGCGGCAAGCCAGGTTGCCGGGTTTCCGCGCCACCGCCCGATCCACGGAAGAAGCCGTTCGCCAGCCAAGGTCGCTCGCCGGGCCGCGCGAGTGGCGCCGGGGCGACGCCGGGCCGTGCTTCCGCCAGCGCTGTCTGTACGCCCTGGCGAACGAAGGCATGGATCAGCGCCGACTCCCGAAATCGCACTTCGTGCTTGGCGGGGTGGACATTGATGTCCAGCGCCGTCGACTCCAGATCCAGATGCAACGCGAGCACCGGGTGGCGGCCCTGGGGGAGCACGTCTTGAAAGGCCAGCCGCACGGCGTGAGCGAGGGTCCGGTCCCGCACCGGCCGGCCATTGACGAAAAAATACTGCTGGTCCGGTTGGGCGCGGGCGACCGCCGGCAGTCCGAGCCAGCCCCACAGCCGCAATCCGGCGTCGGCGCGGTCCAGGAACACGCTGGCGGCGGCGAACTCGCGGCCGAGCAACTCCGCCACTCGTCGGGTTCGGTCCGCGTCGCTCGTGGCGGGTTCCAGGTCCAGCATCGCTCGCTGGCTATGCCACAGCCCGAAACCAACTTCAAACCGGCTCAGCGCCAACCGGACGAGATTGTCCTCGATATGGCCGAATTCGGTGCGCTCGCCGCGCAGGAACTTGCGGCGGGCCGGGACATTGAAAAACAGGTCGCGGACTTCCACCGTGGTTCCGACTGGATGCGGCGCCGGCAACGGCTCGCCGACCGTGTCGCCGCCGTCACCAGTGATGCGCCAACCCGTCTCTTGGCCAGAAACCCGGGAGGTGAGGGTCAATCGCGCCACCGAGGCGATGCTGGGCAGGGCCTCGCCACGGAAGCCGAGGCTGGTGACCCGTTGGAGATCGTCGAAGCTGGCGATCTTGCTGGTGGCGTGACGGCTCAGCGCCAGGGCCAGGTCGTCGGGATGAATGCCGACGCCGTTGTCGCGCACCCGAATCAGCCGAACGCCGCCTTGTTCCACTTCGACCGTGATCCGGGTCGCGCCGGCATCCAAGCTGTTTTCCAGCAACTCCTTGACCACCGAGGCCGGGCGTTCGACCACCTCGCCAGCGGCGATCTGGCTGACCAGTTGCGGCGGCAGTCGCTGGATACGCACGCTCGGCATAGGGAAGATCCCGCGACGTAGGGGAGGAAGGAAAAGCGTGCGGCTGGGTAGCGCCAGCGTTCGGCCGGCGCTGCCCAGCGCGGCTTACTTGATCACCGTCCGCAAGGTTTCCAGCACCTGCCGAGCACCCGGCGAATTATCCGGCTGATCGCTGGCGCTGCGTACGACCACGACCGTTTGCTGGCTCTGGCCCGCCAACCGAACCCGGTAACGAGTCCCCGGCGGCGGCGCGTCCGGCTTGCTCCGCCAGAACGCCAGCTTGGATAGCAAGCCCTCGTCTCCCGGCTTCTGGTTTTCCTTTTCGGGATCACGATACTCGACCACGTACAGCCCCTGACCCCGGTTCTGTTCCTCGACCGCGTAATTGCCGCCGTCCAGCGCCAGTCCCACCAGTCGCCAGGCGCGAGAATAGTCTTCGCTGATCACCAGTTGGCTCTCGCCACCCTGCTCGACCAGACGCACGCGCGGCCCGGCCGGGGTTGTTCCCGCCTTGGCCTTCTGGGCTTCGGCGCGTTTCTCCGAGGCGCCCAGATAAACCGTCAGCCGGTTGAGCATCTCGGCTTCCAGCTCTGGATCCGATGGCCGCCGCTGCCAGATGTAGGTATTGGTGGAACTGGCGCTGGCGCCGCCCATCGCGACCTCTTCCACCCCGGAATGGGTCAGGTAAACCTCGGTGCTCTTGCCGTCGGCGCTCCGTTCCAGTCGGGTGCGGAACCGGTCGCGGGTGGGCGCCGAATAGAGAACGTCCAGATATTTTTTCAGGATGGCGCGCACGCCGTCTTGGGGAATGTCCGCGCGGTTTTCCACCCAGTCGGTTTCCATGATGCCGATGGTCGGATCGTCGCGTTTCAGAGTGAAACCATTGCTGGTCCAAAACTCTCGCGCCTTGGGCCAGATCTGATCGGCCGGGGCCGCGATCCGCAGCCAGCGCTGGTTGCCGTCCTGCTCCAGGGTGATGCCCGGTTGTGGCGGCAACACTGTTTCGGTTTTGCTAGCCTGGGGTTGCGGTTTCTGACCGCCGCGCTCGCCCGCGTAGGCCGACAGGCTGGCTGAACCGGCCGGATTGATCTCCGGCACCACCAGCGTGTCGTCGATGGTGGACGAGGTCAGATCCGGTGGCACTTCAAGCGTTTGCCCCGGCTTGCTTTGACGGTAGTCCGGCCGTCGGTCGGGCAGCAGAGTATCGAAGGTCGTGGAGCAGGCGGTCAACGTCGTCAGCGCGGCGGCGAGCAGCGCCGCGCGCCGCGGGGGAGAGGAAAGACGTATCGTCATGGCGGGTCAGATCACTCCGGCCTGTTGCATCGCCGCGCGCACCGCCGGCTGGCAAGACTCGGACAGCGGCGTCAGTGGCAGGCGAATGCCCGGCGGAATCAGGCCCAACTGATGGACCGCCCATTTCACCGGGATGGGATTGGATTCGAGAAACAGCGTCTGGTGCAAGCCGGCCAGCCGCGCGTTGATGGCCTCAGTTTGGACGCGGTCGCCAGCCAGCGCGGCGGCGGCCATCTCGCGCATCAGGCGCGGGGCGACGTTGGCTGTCACCGAAATCACCCCCTTGGCCCCACCAAGCATGGCTTCGGCGGCGATACCATCGTCGCCACTGTAGACATCCATGCGGTCGCCCAGGCGGCGCACCAGGTCCTGGATGCGTTCCAACGTGCTGGCTTCCTTGATGCCGACGATGTTGGGAATATCGGCCAGCCGTTCGACCGTCTCCGGTTTCAAGTCGCAAGCGGTGCGGCCCGGCACGTTGTAAAGAATCTGTGGGATCGCCACGCTGTCGGCGATCAGCTGGTAATGCCGGTACAAGCCTTCCTGGGTCGGCTTGTTGTAATACGGAGTTACCAGGAGGCAGGCGTTGGCCCCAACCTCCATGGCACGCTGGGTCAGATGCAGGGCCTCAGCGGTCGAATTGGCGCCGGTGCCGGCGATGACCGGAATCCGGCTTTTGACCAGTTCGACCACCCGGCGCACCAGTCGGATATGCTCCTCGAAATCCACGGTCGCCGACTCGCCGGTGGTGCCGACGGCAATGATGGCGTCGGTGCCATTTTCGATGTGAAACTCCACCAGCCGCGCCAGCGCCTCGAAATCCAGCGCGCCATCTTCCTTCATCGGCGTTACCACCGCCACCATACTGCCACGAAACATGATCTTAAATGCTCCTGGTTTACCCACCATCGCCGCATGGTACGGTGACCAGGCGGGCTTGACAAGCGCCCGCCGGGGCGGTTTTCACCCCGAGTGGATGGCGGTACACTGGCGTGGTGCGATTTCCGTTCCCTGGCCCGTTTAGGAAGCTCCGTCCGTGAAAAATTATCTGGTCGTCTCCGCCCTGGGTGAAGATCGCCCCGGTCTGGTCAACGAACTGTCCCGCGTGATTCTGGACTGCGATTGCGGCATCGTGGACAGCCGCATGACCGTGCTGGGCGGCGAATTCGCCATCCTGCTGCTGGTGCAGGGCAACTGGAACACCCTGACCAAGCTGGAAATGCAGTTCAAGCGGCTGGAGCAGACGCTGGGCCTGACCATTGTCGCCAAGCGCACCGAGAACCGCCCGCCGGTGGGCGACGCGCTGCCCTACGCGGTGGAGGTGGTGGCGGTCAACCAGCCGGGCATCGTCCATCATCTGGCCAGCTTCTTCGCCAGCCGGTCGATCAACATCGAGGATATGGTCACCAAAAGCTACAGCGCGCCGCATACCGGCACGCCGATGTTCTCGGTCAACCTGGCCATTGGGGTCCCCGCCAATACCCACATCGCCCTGTTGCGCGAGGAATTTCTGGATTTTTGCGACGATCTGAACCTGGACGCGGTGATGGAGCCGATCAAGGGATAGACGAGGTCGGCGATTCGGTCCTCAATCCAGATACAAATTGTCCCGGGCGCGCTTGGCCTGCTGGAAGACGGCGAGAATCGCGGCGCGGTCGTCGGCGCGGATCGACTCGGCCAGCCGCGCCAGATCGGCACTGAACAACGCGATCATTTCCAGCAACTGCTCGCGGTTGGCGGCGCAGATGTCACCCCACATCGTCGGGTCGCTAGAGGCGATGCGGGTAAAATCGCGGAATCCGCCGGCGGCGTAACGGAAAATTTCCGCCCGGTCGTCCAGCCGGGCCAGGGTATCGACCAGGGTGTAGGCCAGCATGTGCGGCAGATGGCTGGTCGCCGCCAGCACCGCGTCGTGATGGCGCACGCCCATGTCCACCACCTCGGCCCCGGTCAGTTCCCACATCCGTTTGATCAGGCGATGCGCGGTGGCGGCGGTTTCCGCCAGCGGCGTTAGGATCACTCGCCGGCGCTGGAACAGAGTCGCGAACGACGCCTCGACCCCGCTCTTCTCGGTGCCGGCGATGGGATGGCCGGGCACGAAGTAGGAGGGGATGTGACCGTAAACCCGCTCCACGTCGGCCACCACGCTCCCTTTGGCGCTGCCGACGTCGGTGACCACCGCGTCGGGCGCCAGGCGTGGGACGATGGCGCGCAACACGGATTCGATGGCGCCCAGCGGCACGGCCACCACCACCACATCCGCGTCGATGACCGCCCGGGCGGGATCGGTGTCGTAACGGTCCACCACGCCCAGACGCACCGCCGCGCGCAGGTTATCCTCGTTGCGGCCGGAGCCGACCACTTCGGTGACTTCGCCCTGCTCGCGCAGGGCGCGGGCCAGCGAGCCACCGATCAGGCCGACGCCGATGACGCACAGACGACGGATCAGGGGTTGCGTCGCGGTCATGTCAACCCTTCAATACGTCGGTTAGGGCCTCGATCAAGCGGGCGTTTTCCGCCTCGGCGCCGATACTGATGCGCAGGAAGCGCGGCAGACCGTAGTTGTCTACCGGCCGGGCGATGACGCCACGCTTGAGCAATTCCAAAAACACTTCCCGCCCGGGCCGACCGACATCCACGCATAGGAAATTGCCGACCGAGGGTAACCAGGGCAATCCCAGTTGGCGGCAGGCGTTCCGCAACTGCTCCATCCCAGCCCGGTTGACCGCCCGGCTCCGTTCTAGATGTCCGAAATCGTCCAGTGCCGCCGCCGCCGCGACCAGCGCCAGACTGTTGACGTTGAACGGCTCGCGAACCCGGTTGAGCAAATCCGCCACCTGGGGATGCGAGATCGCGTAGCCGACCCGCAGCCCGGCCAGTCCGTAAGCCTTGGAGAAGGTGCGGGTCACGACGAGATTAGGGAAACGGTCGAGCCAGCGCAGGGCATTGGGGCAATCCGCATCGGCCTCAACGTATTCGAAATAGGCTTCGTCCACCACCACGATGACCTGTTCGGGAATCGCTTCCAGAAACGCTTCCAACTCCGCCGTTTTCAACCAGGTGCCGGTGGGGTTGTTGGGGTTGGCGACGAACACCACCCGAGTGCGGTCGTTGACCAGCGCCAGCAGGGCCGCCGGATCGTGACCGTAAGGCATGGCGTGATCGGGCGGGTTAGCCTTGGCGACGCGGGCGGTCGCGCCGATGGCCTGGGTGACGATGGGATAGACCGCGAAGGCATGTTCGGAAAACACCGCTTCATGGTCCGGGGTCAGGAACGCCCGCGCCACCAGTTCCAGCACGTCGTTGGAGCCGTTGCCCAGAGTTAGCATTGCCGTGGACAGGCCAAGTTTGGCCGACAGCGCGGCCTTGAGTTCGAAGCCGTTGCCGTCGGGATAGCGGGCCAGTCCGTTCAAGGCATCGCGGATCGCGGTCAGCGCCCGAGGGCTGGGGCCGAGCGGGTTTTCATTGGACGCCAGCTTGACGATGTCGCTCAGGCCATATTCCCGGCGCAGCTCGCTTTCTGGTTTGCCGGGTTGATAGGGTTGCAGGGTGCGCACGCCGGGAGCGGCGAGGGAGAGGAGGTCACAGGTCATGGATCGGGAAGCTCCATCAAGAAGGTCTAGTTTTTGATAACCCTATCAGAAAGCTCGGGCGCGATATAGCGGATTGCGCCTCGACCGTCGCCACGACTTCCGGTCCGGCTGAGCAATGCGGTTCCTCCATGCTTGGTTTACAATCTAACCCATAAGAATTTTGGAGGATGTTGGATGGCCACCCTATCGGTTCGTGTTTCGGAAGACCCCGCTCGTCCGCTGGGACACGCCATCGTCACCCTTGACGGATTGCCGCGCGGGCTGGAAACCTTTGAGTTCACTCTCAGCCGCCACGGCTTTGCCGCCAACCATCTCGGTTCGGACGGCTGGCAGGGCGCGGAATGTTGGTTGCAACCTGAGGAGGCGTGGTACAGCGGAGACGCGCTGAAGTTTATCGTCCATCCCGATCTGGTGTTCCAACTGGAAAACATGCCGTACACCCTAGCGGTGCGCGGGGAAGGACTGGCGGACGCCATCGCCGTGACCTTTGTTTGGCCACTGGAGTTGGAACTGGAGAAGGGAGCCGCCGGTGGCGAGCGGCGGGTGGTTGGCGGCACGCGGGTGGATGCGGCTCCGAAACCGCACCCGGAACCGGAGTCGGGCGCCATGCCGGCGGTCGAGTCGCCGGAAGTGAGCAACGCCGATTTGCCCATTCCAGACGTGGCGATTCCGGAAATTGGCGCCGAACCGGCGATAACGAACCCTGACGATGCACCCACTCGGATCGTGGGACATCGGGTGCGGGTGCCGCATTCAAGCCAGGAGGGGCCGACGCGGGTGGTGGCGGAGGGAGGACCGACGCAGCCGCCGATTCTGGGCGCCGAGCGCCCCGTCGCTGAAGAACCGACCCGCAAGGTGTCGGGGCGTCTGGTTCCACCAGTCGGGGACGATGATCAGCCAACGGCGGTCCCGTCTCCACCGCCGCCCCTTGCCGCGCTGGGTCTAGGTGAAGAGCCGCCGACGGTTACGGCGCCATCCCACCGTCCCGCGTCGCTTTCGGAGCCGTCGCCCGTTCCCGCCGAGGCGGCCGGCGAGGAACGACCTGGAGGGGGGTTCAGGCTGTCGATCGGATGGATCCTGCTGGCGGTGCTGGCGGTGCTGGCGGCGTTGGGAGGATGGTGGTGGTTTGGCCAGCGCTCTGGTAGTACTCCCATGGTCGCGCCACCGCTAGATCCTCCAGCCAGCTTTCACCGCGCCCCCGAACCGAAACCGGCGCCAGAGCCGAAACCGGCGCCAGAGCCGGTACCCGCGCCGGTCCCGGTGCCCGCGCCGGTCCCGATGCCCGCGCCAGCCCCGATGCCCGCGCCCGAGCCGCCCGCGCCCGAGCGGATACCCATTCCGCCACCGGTTTCGATCCCACCGCCGACTCCCGCGCCGGTCGCGCCAGGGCAACCGCCCACGCCCGAGCGAACGCCCGCTCCACCACCCGTCGCGCCGGTTCCCCAGGCTCCACTGAAACCGCCGCCGGCTTCGCCCACCCGGCCAGGCTCTGGACACAGCTTGGAGGACGAACTGAAATCGCAATTCGATCCAACCCTACAGGAATTGGAGAAAAGGTTGCGCCGACCCAAACCGTCGCCTTGAATACATCGGTCATTGAAAGTAAACCGATTCCCGCATCGTGACTTACCGCGAGGAGTACTTGATATGAATCGTCTGTTGATCAGCGGCTTGCTATTGCTATTGTGCTGCGGACCGACACCGGTGCGCGCCGATGATGCCAACGCCAAGCAAATTGGCATGGTCACCGGTTCCCAAACTGGCACCTATATCAAGTTTGGTAACGACATCGCCGGGGTGGCCAAGACTGTCGGTCTGGATATCCTGGTCAAGGATTCCCAAGGCTCGATCGACAACATCAAGCGCATCAACAGCAAGGAAAACGCGACCTTCGGCATCGTCCAGTCGGATGTGCTGGGTTTTCTCAGCCGCTCCGAAAATCCGGAGATGCGCCAGGTCGCCAGCCGGCTGCGGCTGATCTTCCCGTTCTACAACGAAGAGGTCCATTTGTTCGCCAACAAGACCGTTGCCTCGTTCGACGGCTTGCAAGGCAAGCGGGTGGTGGTGGGTGAGCAGGGCAGCGGCACCTGGCTGACCGCGATGAACCTGCTGCAACTGACCGGGGTCAAGCCCGCCGAGTTGATCAATTTGCCGCCGCTGCAAGGAGTGACCGCCGTGCTCAAGGGCGAGGCCGACGCGACGTTTTACGTGGCGGGCAAACCGGTCAGCCTGTTCACCAAGGTGGGCAACCTGATCACCAAGCCGGAGTTTGCGCCCATGCTGGCGAACGTGCATTTTGTGTCGCTGAACGATCCGCGGATGTTGCGCGAATATCAGCCTGCTCAGATCGGCCGGGCCGATTACGAGTGGTTGAGCGGTGACGTACCGACCATCGCGGTCAAGGCGGTGTTGATGAGCTTCGATTTTTCCGGCAAGCGGAGTCCCTATTTCGCCCAGCGCTGCGAGCAGTTGGCGAAATTGGGCCAGGCCATTCGCGCTAACATCGACGCGCTCCGGCAAACTGGCCACCCCAAGTGGAAGGAAGTCAATCTGGACGAAAAAGTCGGCGTCTGGCCGTTGGACAGTTGTTCGCGCGGCAGCATCAAGGGTGGCGGTTCGAACGTGGACCTGAGCCGCGAGCTGGAGAAGATGTTGCTGAATCAGTTCGAATGGCCCCGGTATTCGGTTCCGGCGGCCTGATCTCCATCAGGGGAGAAAAACCGATGCGATTCGTGCAGATGATTTTTTTGATAACGATCCTGATCGCTGGAACCGAGGTGGCCCTGGCCCAGGATCGGCGGCCAGACGCCCGCCTGGCGTTTTCCAGCACCGCGTTCGGGCTGGTGTTTGGGTATCAGTGGGGGCAAGGCGCGCTGGAATTCCAGGGGCGGAAATATCCGTTCACCGTTTCCGGGATCAAGGCGGCGACGCTGGGCATCGCCAGCGTGGATGCTCTTGGTCAGGTCTATCGCCTGCGAGAACTGGCTGATTTCCCCGGACGCTATATCGTGGTCGAGGGTGGATTGACCGTGGTGCAGGGTGGCGGCAACGCTGTGTTGCGCAACGAGAAGGGCGTCATGCTGTATTTGCAGAACGTACAGTATGGCCTTGATCTAACCCTGGGGGGCGGTGGCGTCGACATCGCCTTGACCGAGTCAGCCGACGCGGTGGCCCCGCCGACCCAGTCAAGCGACTCGGCGCGTTGAGTGGGGAAGTTATCCAGGGCGGCAGGATCCTAGCGAGGCGCGGCGGGTATGGTGGAACAGATTCTTCTCAGCAGCGGATCCTTCGCGGGAATGCGCGAGACCGGCGGCTTTGGCCAACCCTTGCACGCCCTGTACCCGCAAATCCGGGCGGTGCTGGCCAGCGAACTGGGACCGGAGGCGGCGGTGCTGCTGGCCGAGCCCGTGGTGGATCGCGTCAACGACCGGATTGACTGGTATACCGAGGGCGATCCCGATCATCCGCCAGCAGTGCTGAGCGATCTACCCGAGGAGCAGCGTCAGCCGCTGTTGGCTCGGGTCCACGACCTGTTGGACCGTGGGCGGGAGGTGGCGGAGCGTTACGCCGCTTCAAAGGAGGCTCGCCGGGCGCAATTGGGGGCAATGCTACGGGTGGCCCTGAGCACGCCAGCCGAAACCGAGCTGTTTTTGGTCGAGGGGCGACCGGTGATGATCCGCTGGGGTTTCACGCCAGATCGGCCCTGGGAGACGGCGACGGAGCCGGCGCGGAGCCCGGTGGTTCCGCCGTCCGCGCCAAGACCGACTGAACCACCGCGTGACGTGGCGATGCCGGAAATGGCCCTGCCCGAACTGGCCGCCGCGCCGAAGTTCGGGACCGAGCCGCTGCCGTTGACCGAATCGCCACCGGTCGCGCCATTGCCCACCCCGGCGCCGGAGCCGCCACCGGAATCGGTTCCACCCTCAAAGCCGGCTTTGCCTCCGGCTCTGTCGGAACACCCACCGGAACTTCCGTCGGAAGCCAACCCCCCACCAGCGGCGATCGCGTCCCAAGCACCACAGGAGTCCCAATCCGAATCCGAAACCCCCAGGTCGGCCGCGGCGCCGCTCGATGCGGCGGTGGAGTCTAAATCCGGATCTAAGTTCGAATTCGGAGCCCAGTGGCGTTATGTGGTGGTCGGTTCCCGGTATTTTTGGAGCGTGTTCGCACTGGCCGGTTTGCTGGCCGTGGTCGCGGCTTTCTGGTGGGGGATGGGGTGGCCAGCGCCATTTTCCGCGTCGGGCCAGGGGTCGAAGCCCGTGCTGGATACCGACCTGGAGCGTGCCCTGACCCAGGCCCAACACACCGAAACGGAATTGCGGAGCCGGCTGGAAAGTTTGTTGACGCAACTCGCCGAGCGACGCGGTCAGTGTCCGTTGCCGGCCGTCAGAGCGGGCGCCGCCGTTCCCGCAATTCGAGAACCCGGCCAGGGCCGCGCGGCTCCAGCTCAATCCACGGTCGCTGTCGCGGGCGGGAATAGTTCGCGCGAACCAGCGGTCACTGCCTCCGCCAACAATCCTGTGGCAATTCCAACCGTGGATGCTCCAACCGCTGCCCGTGCCGCGACTACTCCTGGCATGGCGCCGCCCGCCGACCGCGCGGCGGGTCCGGCGACGGCAACGCCTATCGTGCCGGACCACGCCGTATCGCCGACGGCCATGCCGCCAGTGAGCGCCATCGATCCTCCGGACAGCGTCGGTCCGCCATCGTCGAGGCCGGAGTCGCGCGCTTCGTCGGAGACGAAGTCACCCACGCGAACATTGGAAGAGGTTTTGGTTGAGCGCGCGCCAGTAGCGGGCGCGCCAGCGCGGCAATCGCCTTCGTCCCGGACCGAACCGCCGGCCAAGGTCGAGCCACTCGCTCGAACCGAACCGCCAGCCAAGAAGGCCGAACCACCCGCCTTGACGGAGCCGCCGGTCAAGGCTGAGCCGACAGCCGAGGAGCGCCGGGAATTTACGAGCCGCATGACCGCGACCGGCGCGACAACCGGTGAAATCACCGCGACGCTGTTATGGAACGGTCCGGGCGATCTCGACTTGGTGGTGCACTGTCCGTCCGGCCAACAACTGGATTACCGCAATCCAGATGTATGCGGCGGTGCCCTGGATGTGGACGCCAACGCCACTCGCGGCACGCTCAGCGACCGGCCGGTGGAAAACGCTTTCTGGCCAGCGGGCCGCGCCGCGCCGGGAAATTACGGGGTCGCCGTGCGCTACGCGCCGCGCAAGGACGAGCAGAATCTCCAAGAAACGCCTTTTCAGGTGCGCCTGATCCGGGGCGGCCAGGAGTCGGTATTCAAGGGTACGGTCCGGCCCAATGCGATAACGCCGGTTACGACCTTCACCGTCGAACGCTGAGGCAGCCGTCATGAATCGACAGGCACAGGAGCAATTCACGGTTTACGCCGCCGAGACGGCGATTCCGCGCTACCAGCGGGCTTGGGTCTGGGGTCTGGCGGCGCTGACGATTCTGTTGTGCGGGCTAGCCGCCGGCTGGCTGATGAGCGGGGCGGGGTCCAGCGGTTTCCCAAACGGGGCGCGATCCGGCGTCCGCGCCGTGGATGGCGTGGCGCTGCTGGCCCAGCGGGAAGCGGTGAACGACGAGTTACGCAAGCGCATCGCCCGTTTGGAGCAGGCATTGCGCGGCGACATTTGCGCGCCAGCGGCGTTGGAGGCGCTGCAACCGACTAGCCGTTGACGCGGGTTCCAGGGGTCGACGACCTCGTGGATTTTCCTTGCCCATCCTCATGAGGAATGCATCATGTCCAGTTTTTCCATTGGCTTGATCTGGCAACGCTCCACACCGGATTTTGACGTGAAAACCTTCAGCCGCGACCATGTCTGGCGGTTGGCCGGCGGGCAAACCGTGCGAGGCTCGTCCGCGCCGGATTATTCCGGCAATCCCGAGATGAGCAATCCCGAGGAGGCGTTGCTGGCGGCGTTGTCCAGTTGCCACATGCTGACCTTTCTGTCCATCGCCGCGCTCAGGAAACTGGTGGTGGATCGCTACGAGGACGAACCGACGGCCGAGCTCGGCAAGAACGAGAAGGGCAAGGTTATGGTCGCCCGGATGACCCTGCGCCCCCAGGTAACGTTCGGCGGCGCGACGATTCCCGATGAGGATACGGTGCGGCAATTGCACCGCAAGGCCAAGGAAAATTGCTTCGTCGGCAACTCGCTGCTGAGCCAGGTGGCGTTGGAGCCCCGGTTCTAACGGCGAGCAGGTATGGGGAATGGGCTTGCGTCATCGTGCTGGCTGCCTATAAATTTACACCGAGTAAAACAGCTAGAGGCGTAAGGACCGGTATGTGGAAGTTCGGTAAACGGGTTGTGTTGCTTGGGTTGTTGGCCTGGTTGATCAGCGCCTGCGCCCCAAACGATCTTCAGGAATCGGCGCCGCCCCCGTTGGCGAATCAGTTCGCGTCGTTGCGCGAGCCCTGGCTACTGGTGGACACCAAGGCCGACACGTTGAGCATCATGCAGGGCCAGCGGCCGGTCAAGGTATTCCACCCGATTGCCTTGGGTAGCAGTGGGGCTGGCATCAAGTCCGGACGCGGCGACAACCGGACGCCGACCGGGGTGTTTCGGATCGGTTGGATCAACGACCAGAGCCGGTTCAAGACCTTCATCGGCCTTGATTATCCCAATCCCGATTACGCGGAGCGGGCGTTGCGGGAACATCGGATCGACCACGCAACCTATGAGCGTATCCGCACCGCCTGGACCCATGGCTATACCCCGCCACAAGACACGCCTTTGGGGGGGCAGATCGGTATTCATGGAGTGGGGATGGGCGATCCACGGATTCACAACGCTGGCATCAACTGGACCAGCGGCTGCGTGGCGCTCGATAACCATCAGATTGAGGCGCTTAGACCATGGGTCAGAAAAGGTATGCGGGTCGAAATTCGCTGATCCCAATGCTTTCGCCATTGTCCGCAAGCTTTGGTTTCGTTATATAATGAGCTTGTTGTGTTGTTGCAACTTGGTTGTGCTTTAGCGACAGTGTCGCTAGTCGGCACCTTTTTTGTTTGATGAATGAATGCTTAAGGAGTTGAAGATGTCCCTCAAGACCGTCACCAAGCTTTCCGCGCTGGCCCTGATCGCCGGTCTGGCCGTGGGCTGCGCCAGCACCAGCGATTTGCAAAAGGTGCAGAACGACGCCAACGAAGCCAAGGCCATGGCGCGCAATGCGCTGGATACCGCCAACGAAGCTAAGTCCATTAGCATGGCGACCGAGCAAAAGCTCAACAGCATGTTCAAAAAGTCGATGTACAAATAAGACTGGCTTTTTGACGGTGGTAAAAAACCCCGTTCACGCGGGGTTTTTTGTGGCCGTTACAGCCGGTTTGGTGGAGGCAAAGTCGGTGGCTCGCGAATCTCGTCGCGGGCGGACGGTCGAGCCGCGGGTGGGGTGGAGTAGGGGTAGGGCGCGGGGCGGGCAACGGGCGGCGCGTCCGGCGAGTAGGCATAAGGATATCGGTAATCCGCCGTGGGATTGCTAGGAGAAGTGGCCGCTCCCGGCGGCGCGGGTCGGTAAACCGGGCCAGGAGAAGGGTTATAAGCCGTGGCGGGCGGGTAGGGGGTCGGGGTTCGGTTGGCGACGGGTGCTTCGGGGGCGGATTTCGCTGGCGCCGGCTCGGTGGGTTGGGCGACCGGATACGAAACCGGCGCGGAAATGGGCACGGGAATGCCGCTGAATTGCTCCACCGCCAATTCTAGCGTGGCTTGATCGACACCGGCCATATCGGGACCGGTCTTGGCGATGACCGCCTGGTGGGCTTGTTCCAGGGTAAGCTTGATCGGCAGGTTGTCTTCTTCCAACGGCGCGTGCGACTCGACCATCAATTGGCCGTTCAGCCGTCCGACTTTCACCGGTTGATCGACCAACCGCACCGGCGTGCCGACCGGCACCATCCCGAACAGACGTTCGATGTCTTCCGGGTACATCCGCACGCAACCGTGCGTCACCCGCATCCCGATGCCGTAGGGTTTGTTGGTGCCGTGGATCAGATAGCCGGGCACGCCCAGTCGCATGGCGTAGCGCCCCAGTGGGTTGTCAGGGCCGCCGGGAACGACATCCGGCAGGATGTCGCCCTCGGCGGCGTGTTCGGCCTTGATGGTGGCTGGCGGTCGCCAGGGTGGGTCGATGTCCTTGGCGACGACCTTGGTTAACCCCATGGGTGTTTTCCAGTCCATGCGGCCGATACTCACCGGATAGGTAATGACCGTCCGCTCCTCGCCGGAGTTGGCCTTGGGGTAGTAGTACAGCCGCATCTCCGCGATGTTGAGGATGATGCCCTCGCGCGGGGTGTCGGGCAAGATGTAGCGAGTCGGCAGGACGATGGGAGTACCCTCGCCGGGCGCCCAGCGATCCACGCCCGGATTGGCATGAACGATTTCGTCGTAACCCAGGCCGAAACGGCGGGCGATATCGACCAGTGTATCGTCCTTGGTGGCGTACATCACCTTGACTTGTCCGATGACGTCCGTGCCTGGAGGCGGCAGGGGATAAACCGTCGCCTGCGCGGCGCCGGTGGTCAGCCATCCTAGCAGCAGCCAGTGGATGGATTTCGAAGGTTGGCTCGGCATGGAAGCGTCTCGTCTTCGGTAGTGGGTCGCGGAAAACCAAAATTCTGCCCGCAATTCCCCGGTAACGCCAGAACGCAATCGGGCCGAAGCGGTCGCCAAGCGATTCGGGAGAAGGGTGGGCGATTTCTCCTGAATATTGGATTCAGCAAAGCGCGCCACGTTCCACGCTGCTGGATTAGATCTTAACCCATAAGGAAATAAAGATTTTTGTCTTGATTTGGGTTATGATGAAGAAAATTGTGGTTTAGCGGCCTGCTCGAAAAAATCGCCATCCGCGCTCCACAACGCCGGATTGGCCCATCGACGATGGAGGTGATCCATGGCGGAATCTGACGCACTGACCCAGACGGTTTGCGAAATCGTCCAGGGCCACGGCGGCATGCCGACCCGGCTGTTGCAAATCCTGCGCGACGTGCAGGACCGTTTGACTTGGCTGTCGCCCGAGACCCTGAACCGGGTCGCCGAGGAACTTCACATCTCCCCGGTCAAGGTGCGCGGCGTCGCTGAATTCTATTCCTTCCTCTACACCGCCCCCCGCGGTTCCTACGATATTCTGTTCAGCGACAACATCACCGATCGGATGCTGGGCAACCGCGCGTTGTTGCACGCGCTCTGCGACCGGTTGGGTGTGCGCATGGGTGAAACCCGCGCCGATGGCCGGGTCACGGTCGGCGTTACTTCCTGCACCGGTATGTGCGACCAGGGGCCGGCGGCGCTGGTCAACGGCTACGCGCTCACCCGCCTGGACAAACTCCGTTTGGATCGGATCGTCGAACTGGTGAACGGGCAAATCCCACTGACGCAATGGTCGAGCGAGTTTTTCGAGGTGATCAGCAACATCCGCCGCGCCGATATCTTGCTGGGGCGACACTTCGCCGACGGTTCGGCGCTGCGGGCGGTGCTCAAGCGTGGCCCGGAGGCGATCCTGGAAGAGATGGTCAAATCCGGTTTGCGCGGGCAGGGCGGCGCCGGGTTCAAATCGGCGGCCAAGTGGATTTCCTGCCGCAACGCGCCGGGCGAGGTGAAATACGTGGTCTGCAACGCCGACGAGGGCGAGCCAGGCACCTTCAAGGACCGGGTGTTGATGCAGGATTTCGCCGACCTGGTGTTCGAGGGCATGACCCTATGCGGCCGGGTCATCGGCGCCCGCCAAGGCTTCGTGTACTTGCGCGGCGAATACCGCTATTTGCTGCCATCGCTTCAAGCCCACCTGCAGCGCCGCCGCGAGGTGGGTTTGCTGGGCGAGGCTATCCTGGGCGATCCGACTTTCAGTTTTGACATTGACATTCACCTTGGAGCGGGCGCTTACGTCTGCGGCGAGGAATCGGCGCTGATCGAGTCGCTGGAGGGCAAGCACGGCGTGCCGCGCATCCGCCCGCCGTTCCCGACCACGCACGGTTATTTGAACCAGCCCACCGTGGTCAACAACGTCGAGACCTTCGCCGCCGCCGCCAAGATCGCCGTGGAAGGCGGCGCCTGGTTCGCCAGCCGGGGCACGCTGGAATCCAAGGGCACCAAGCTGCTCAGCCTCAGCGGCGACTGCGAGCGGCCGGGGATTTACGAATACCCGTTCGGCGTCACGGTGCGGCGGGTGCTGGAAGATTGCGGCGCGCTGGACGCGCAGGGTATTCAGATGGCCGGTCCGGCCGGGCACATGATTTCCGCTCGCCAGTTCGAGCGGCGCATCTGCTTCGAGGATCTGGCGACCGGCGGCTCGTTCATGGTGTTTAGCCATCGGCGCGACATTCTCGATGGCGTTCGCAATTTCGCTCATTTCTTCGTCCACGAAAGCTGCGGTTTCTGCACGCCTTGCCGAGTCGGCACCTCGTTGCTGCGCGATCTGGTGACCAAGGTGCACACCGGCCATGGAACCCGTTACGACCTGGAAGAGATGCGCAAGCTGGGTCGGATCATGCAGGTCGCCTGTCATTGCGGGCTGGGTCAGACCGCGCCCAATCCGGTGCTGGACAGTCTGGACCAGTTTCCGGAAGCCTGGGAGCGGCGGCTGCGGTCCACCGCCTTCGAGCCGGCGTTCGATCTGGACGCGGCGCTGGAGCAGGCCCGGCAATTGACGGGTCGCAGTGATCCGGATGCGTATTTGCGCGAAGAGGAACTGATGCTGGGAGCCATGCCATGAGCGAGGACCGGAGTTTCACGCTGGATGGGCGGCGGGTGCCGTTTCAGGAGGGCCAGACCATCATGGCCGCCGCCCTGGCCGCCGGGGTCTATATCCCGCATCTGTGCTTCAACCCGGAATTTGCCCCGCACGGCAGTTGCCGGGTTTGTCTGGTCAAGGTCAACGGTCGGGTGCAAGCGGCCTGCGCCACGCCAGCGGCAACCGGCCAGATCGTGCAAAACGAGACCGGGGAACTGCGCGAAATCCGGCGCGGCATCCTGCAAATGCTGTTCGTGGAGGGCAACCACGTCTGTCCGGCCTGCGAGAAGAGCGGGGCGTGTCAATTACAGGCGGTGGCTTATTACGTTGGGATGCTGGCGCCGCACTACACCCACTTCTATCCGCGCCGGCCAGTGGACGCCTCCCATCCCGAAGCGGTGATCGATTTCAACCGCTGCATCCTGTGCGAGCTGTGCGTGCGCGCCAGTCGCGACGTGGACGGCAAGAATATCTTCGCGGTGCAGGGACGCGGCATCCAGGCCCATCTGGTGGTCAACACCCCCTCCGGCAAGCTCGGCGCGACCGACTTCAGCGTCACCGACAAAGCGGCGCAAGTCTGTCCGACCGGAGCGATTCTGACCAAGCACCGAGGTTATGAGATTCCCATCGGCCAGCGGCTTTACGACCGCAAGCCGATCAGCGTGGTCGGCGATGTGGCGACGCTGGCGGAAAGCAAGGGGGGACGCCGCCATGAGTGAACCCAAGGTGAAGATCGCTACCTGTTCACTGGCCGGCTGTTTCGGTTGCCACATGTCGCTGCTCGATCTGGACGAGCGGCTGTTCGATCTGGCCGAACGGGTCGAGCTGGACCGCAGCCCGCTGACTGATATCAAGGAACTGGGCGAGTGCGACCTCGGCCTGATCGAGGGCGGGGTCTGC
>JAVMKH010000062.1:0-5504 GCA_031732935.1 Candidatus Contendibacter sp. | reverse complement strand
GGCGTACATCTCGCTGGCCGGAACCGGGAAGCTGCTGGGGATGTTGAGCGGGCCGGCGATGATGACGCCGTTGTGCTCGATAGTTTCCCCCGGCTGGGTCAGCTCGCAGTTGCCACCGGATTCGGCCGCCAAGTCCACGACCACCGCGCCGCGCTTCATGCCCCCGACCATGGCGGCGGTGACGATCTTCGGCGCGGGGCGGCCGGGCACGGCGGCGGTGGTGATGACCGCATTGGCCGCCGCGATGTGCCTGGCCAGCACGTCGGCCTGTTTCTGCTTCTCTTCCGCCGTCAGTTCGCGGGCATAACCGCCCTCGCTGGCGGCGCTGACCCCGGTATCGATCATCTTGGCGCCCAGTGACTCGATTTCCTGCCGGGCGGCCGGACGCACGTCGTAGGCTTCCACCATCGCGCCTAGACGACGGCAAGTGGCGATGGCCTGCAAACCCGCCACGCCCGCGCCGATGATGACCACCTTGGACGGGCGGATGGTGCCGGCGGCGGTGGTCAGCATCGGAAAGAAGCCACTGGCCAGGTTGGCCGCCAGCAGCGCCACCTTGTAGCCGGAAACCGCCGCCTGCGAGGACAGCACGTCCATGGACTGGGCGCGGGAGATACGCGGAATCAGTTCCATGGCGAAACTGGTGATTTTCTTGTCCCGCAGCCGCTTGGTCATCTCCAGATTGCGATGCGGCAACAGGACCGCCAGCAAGGTCGAGCCTTCCCGAAGCAGTTCCACTTCTTCCAAGGTAGGGGCTTGTACCTTGAACACGACGTCGGCCTCGGCGTACAACGCCTTGACGTCGTCGATCAGCCGGCTGCTCTTGCCGTAAGCCTCATCGGGAAAAAAGGCGCTGAGACCCGCGCCCTTTTCCATCAGCATTTCCACGCCGAGCTTGGCGAAACGCTCGGCCATCGTAGGGTCCAAGGCGACCCGTCGTTCGCCCGAGACGATTTCCTTCGGGACGGCCATACGAGCAGGCATGTTGTTGTCCTCCTAAATGGTGATTCCACCGGGTCCCGCCGACCCGGAAATGGGCGCGAAAAAAAGGCTTTTAACAAGCCTGTTAGGGGTAATGCCAGCGTTGGTTTTAGGGAATGCGCGCGCCAACGGCGGGAAGGCGCGCGATAACCTTGAATTATAGAGTAACCTACACCGCCAACAGTATAAAAGGCGCGAGCTGAATTGCCATGGCGGATTTTGGGCGGACGGCGGTCCGCCGAACGCCGGCGCGGAGAACAAGGGTCAATGTTGGCGCAAGGACCGGTTGACCATGCGACAATATGACCGTCGAATAGTCGTCGAGCATGATGGATCACGGGCACAGATGGGTGGGTGAAGCATGTACGGGTTGGAGCAGCAGATTCTGCACACGGACATCACGGGAATGCCGTTGGAGTGGATTGATTATCAGCAGGCGGTGCGTTTGTACCACGCCGGCCAGGTGGCCTACACCTGCGGCAAGATCCTGTACACGGTGCATGGGGGCGTCAACGCCCGCAGTGGCCGGCGGAGCGCCGTTACGGTGAATTCCATCATCGCCACCCAGGGTGGGGCCTACGCGCGGCTGCGCGCCCGCCAGGACTACGCGCCGCCGCTCTCCAACGCCGCGCTGTTCCGGCGCGACTGCAATACCTGCTTGTATTGCGGCGAGACCTTTTCGGTTCGTGACTTGTCCCGCGATCATGTCCGGCCCATCGTGCAGGGTGGCGGTGATCGCTGGAACAACGTGGTTACCGCCTGCAAGCCTTGCAATCACCAAAAGGGTGGCAAGACCCCGGAACAGGCGGGGATGCAGTTGCTGGCCATTCCGTTCACGCCCAATCACGCGGAATATGTTTTCTTGCAGGGCCGGCGGGTGTTGGTCGATCAGATGGATTTTCTGCGAGCCCACTTTCCCCGGACCAGCCCGCTGCACCAGCGGCTGGCGCGGTTGTCCTGACAGTCGAATCCGGTGGCGCGGAGGGTTGACCCATGTCGAACGACCCCGGCTTTCTGCACCACCTGTTCGATGGCATCACCACCTTTGCCCAGCGACAGTTGGCCGAGCGCCGGCATCATCAGGAACGACTGGCGGCGCTGCGGGACGCCATCGAACAGGTGGTGGACGCCAGCGAGCCGCGCCTTCGGCTGGTGGGCGACTATGCCGACAAACTGGTGGATGCGGTGGAGACCGCGCTGACCCATTGCCACCAACTGACCCGGCAATTGCCGCCGGCGCTGATCCTGAGCGCGCGCGCCTGGGCCAGTGATCCGCGGGTCAATGCCTTTTTCGCGACGGTGGCCGACCTGCGGACCACCTTGAGCGCGTCCCGGTCGGTGCGGGAGTTTTTCCAACAGCCCAGCCCGCCCGAGGAATGTTTCGCCTTGATGCTGATGGTCAAACAGGAGGCCGAAGCCTTCGGCACGGCGCTGGAGGGCGACATGCTGGTACGCGAGGTTCGCCAGATTCAGGTCAGCTTTTCGGAACACCGGTTGCACTTTCCCGCCGTCGGCGAGGCCGAGCTGCGCCAGAATCTACGACAGCGGATGCTGGTGTTTCTGGCGAGCCGGGCGCGGGAGCATATTGGCGAACTGCGGGGGCGGCGCGATGCGTTGGAGGAGCAACGGCGGCAATTGCGGGCGCAGTTGCAAGCCCTGCGCGGTCAGGCCCGGGGCTTGCGGCCGTTGTTGTCGAGCACCGACGCCGACGAGCGCCACTTGGCGACGCTGGAGCAACGGCTAGTCCGAACCGAGGAGGCATTGATCGACGCCCGCAAGCCGTTGACCACACTGGATGATTATCTGGAACAGGTCCGGCGGATCGTCGGTCAACCGGAGCCGTATCTACATCTTCATCCGCTGTCCCTGCGAATCAACCGGCTTGGGATCAAGCTCGACGCGGATTCGTCGGAGCCGGGCGAAACCCTGGCGCTGTGCGAGTGGGATTCCCTGGAGGAGCGGCGAATCGGCGCGCTGGTGCGGTTTGGTCGTGGGGAATTGCTGGCGGACGCCGCCTAAGAGGTTGCACGGGAATTCTCTTCCACGCGGAGCCCTCTAATTCCAGGTGCCAGCCGCCGCGACCAGTTTGGCCGCCGCATCTCGGTCGCCGGCCGCCGCGATGTCCCGCGCTAGATAGAGCAGGGCGTCGGCGCGCATGGTCGGGTCAGGCAATTGCTGGGCTTGGCTGAGCGCGGCGGCGAAGTCGGTGCGGGCTAGCACCCGGTCGCCGCCGGCGACCCGGCTCAGCGCCAGGGCGCTGCGCGCCTTGGCCCGATACTGGTTGAGATCCGGCGGCAAGGTATCGCTATCCGCCGCGATTTCATTGTCGATTTGAGTCAGCAGGGCATGGGCGGCGGCGGTGTCACCGGCTTCGGCGCGCTGCTGGGCCAGCGCCGCCAACGCGATGAGCCGGCTGGGGCGATCTTGGATGGTGCTCACCGCCGCCGACGCCTGAACGAACCAGTCCTGGGATTGCTCAAGGCGGCTGGTATGCGCGAGATCCCGAGCGATGGCCCCGAACGCCAGGGCCTTGCTGGAAGGATCGGGGATGGTGCGGGCGGTTTCGATGGCTCGATTGAAATAATCCTTGGCGGTGGACGCCTGGACTTCGTGGAGCGTCCGGGCCAGACTGCTGAAGGTTTGGGCACGCTCGCCAAGGGTGACGATGGAATTGGCCAGGTTGGTGGCTCGAAGCCAGTGGGTTTGCGCGGTGGCCGGTTCTTGCCGTCGGTAGTATTGGCTGGCGATGCCGGCCCGAATGTCCACTTGCTGACGGTTGAAAGCATCCAGTTGCGCGCTGGGCAGATTGCTGTGTTCGGCGCCGAGTACTTCGACGGCCCGCTCGATGCTGCGAATCGTCGCGGGTAGATCGCCGACCTCTAGTTGGTAGAGCGCCAGACTGGTCAACAACTGGGGATCGCGGGCGGGCGGGCGGGCCATTTTTCCGGAGGCGCCCGCGCCCCCGGCGGTGGGCGTTGCCAGGGCCAGTTTACCGATGTCCAGCAAGGGTTTGGGTCCAGTTTCGGGAGGCGTGGCCGGCGCTGGCGTCGAACCGCCCGAGGTGGGAGGGGTGGCGGCGGTGGTTCCCGTGCTGACGAGCGGTGGGGTTTGAACGGCGCCGATGCGGCCGGCGGTCGAGATCGTGGCGCCGGCGACGGGCTTGGAGCCGGTGGTGGCGATCGCGGTCGTGGGCTTGGAGTCGGCGGCGGTCGCGGTCGCGGCGGTCTCCGACGCAGTGGCTGCTCCGGTGGCCGCGCCCGAGGCGGGACTGGCCGCGCCAGATTGCGCCAGCGGTGACTTGGCGCCTTCCACCTTGAAAACCGCGTCGGGCGCGTTGATCGTCAATTGCAGGCCGGCGGATTTGCCGGCGTTGGTGTTGGCATTGGTGTTGGTGGAGGTGCTGGGAGTGTCGGTCATCGCTGGTTTATTGGTTTGCAGTTGCCAAACCAGCAGCCCGACGCCGATGACGGCGGCGGTCATCCCCCCGATGATGGGCACGGGGGCGCCAGGTTTGAACAGGGCCTTGAGTTTGTCGGCGGAGGTGATGCCCATTTCCCGCTCGACCTGGCGCTTGGCGATGGCGCGGAGTTTTTCCTGGCGCTGGCGGGCCTTCTCCCGTTCTTCCGCTTCCTCTTCGTGGTTCATCAGCGTCTTGACCCGGCGACGTTCGAGTTCCAGAGCCTCCTTAAGTTCGCTGGTCGCGGCGTAGTTGCGGCCCACGACGCCGCAGCGTTCGCAGATATCCGGCTGGTTGTTGGCGGCGGGGGGTTGACGGTGGCCACAGGCCGGGCATTGATGGAACGCGGCTTGACCCGCTTCTTCCATGGGCATCAGGCTCAGCGTCATCGGGTCGATACGGCAGTTGAGACCGGTGGCCGTGAATTTTTCCAGCAAGCTTTCGGCCTTGGCTTGCGGAATGCCTTCGCCGAGCACCACTGGCTGGTTGAGGGAGAGGCGGTGGAAGGTGGCTTCGAAGGCCGTGGGATCGCCCCTGAGGAGCGCCTGCAACTGACTCCGCACCGTTTGCGGATCCTGACCGGGTTGAATGCCCAGGGCGGAAAGCTTGAAGGTAGGTTCCATCAGGGAAAGACCTCACTGCAATGGGTTGGATCGTGAGGGAACTATAGCAAAACCGGCAGCTTGGCCAAGGAGCGGAAAACCGGCGCTGACCAGGTTTGGCCCGGAGCGCGAAGCCGCGAATTTCGCCTCACAACAGGCGCGCGGACTGTCCCTGCGCGACCAGCAGCGCAACCGCCTTCTTGTCGAAGGACACGAAGGTTTCCCCGCCGAGCCGGTTCCCTTCGTGGGCAATCACGCCATCGGCGAAATCGCCTCCTGCTTCGAGCACCGCCAGACCGGCTTCCACGGCGGGCCGGTTCGTTTCCACGCTTGCCGCCGCCAGCAAGGCGCGAATCGCGGCGGCATCGGCGGGCGGGAAGCCATGGACCCGGCGCAGCACCCACACCAATTCACATAAGCACGGTAGCGCGATGGCGATCAATTTGGCGTCGGTCAATAGCCGA
>JAVMKH010000061.1:9368-29554 GCA_031732935.1 Candidatus Contendibacter sp. | reverse complement strand
CGCTAAGACCATCACCTTTTTTCTTGATCAGCACGAATTGATAACCGCACTTACCACAGCGAGTGCCGTCGCGGTACTTCTGATTGTGCTTGCATTCTGGACAACGCATCGGATCGTTCCTCCGTTTGCCGGATTCCCAGCGGCTGGTCTCGAACCGCGACCGAAGCCCGTTTCACTATTATTTGTTTCACTTTATTTATAGTCTGGCACGGCGACATGAAGTTTTTCGTGATGTTTCACGTGAAACCTCAATCCTGCCCTTCAATGCGAAGCACTGCAGCGCGGGATGAATCCAGCTCGGTCGCCGGGCTATACTTAGAAAACCTCTTTGTTCAAGAACACGCTCCGGGGACGGCAAAGCCGTCCCCTTCGGATTTTGGAGGCGCTCGTGCGCGATGTTTCGACTTTTCAGGGGCTGATCCTCGCCCTTCAGGACTACTGGGCCCGCCAGGGCTGCGTATTGCTGCAACCCTACGACATGGAAGTGGGCGCGGGGACCTTCCACCCCGCCACCTTCCTGCGCGCCATCGGCCCCGAACCGTGGAGCGCCGCTTACGTCCAACCGTCCCGCCGCCCCACCGATGGCCGCTACGGCGAAAACCCCAATCGCTTGCAACACTATTATCAATATCAGGTGGTCATCAAACCCTCGCCGCTGGATCTGCAAGACCTTTATCTTGGTTCGCTCAAGGAACTGGGTCTCGATCCCCTCGTTCACGACGTGCGCTTCGTCGAGGACAACTGGGAATCGCCGACCCTCGGCGCCTGGGGGCTGGGCTGGGAAGTGTGGCTGAACGGCATGGAAATCACCCAGTTCACCTACTTCCAGCAGGTGGGTGGGCTGGATTGCAAGCCGGTCACCGGCGAGATCACCTACGGGCTGGAACGCATCGCCATGTACTTGCAGGGTGTGGAAAGCGTGTTCGATCTGCTGTGGACCGACGGGCCGCTGGGCCGCGTGACCTACGGCGACGTGTTTCATCAGAACGAAGTGGAAATGTCCACCTACAATTTCGAACACGCCGATACGACCGCGCTGTTCGTCGCCTTCGACACCTGCGAAGCCGAAAGCCAGCGCCTGATCGACCTTGGACTGCCTTTGCCCGCCTACGAAATGACTCTGAAAGCTTCTCATACCTTCAATCTGCTGGACGCCCGCAAGGCCATCTCCGTCACCGAGCGTCAGCGCTTCATCCTGCGGGTCCGTACCCTGGCTCGGGCCGTGGCGCAGGCCTACCACGACGCTCGCGCCGCTCTGGGATTCCCCATGCGCGCCCGGCAAGCGGCGACCAAAATGGAGGCGGCCCATGGCTGATCTGGCCCCCCGCGATCTGTTGATCGAAATCGGCACCGAGGAGCTGCCACCCAAGGCGCTGTCCGCGCTGGCGGAGGCATTCGAGCAGGGCATCCGTGCCGGGCTGGAAAAAGCGGGCTTGGCCACTGGCGCCATCCAGGGCTTTGCCACCCCGCGCCGGCTGGCGGTGCTGCTCGAGCAATTGCCCACACGCCAGCCCGACCGTCCGCTCGAGCGGCGCGGTCCGGCGCTGAGCGCCGCCTTTGGCCCCGACGGAAATCCGACCAAGGCCGCTGAAGGGTTCGCCCGGTCCTGTGGCGTCGCCGTCGCCGATCTGCAACGGCGGGAAACCGACAAGGGCGCCTGGCTGGTCCATCTCAGCGTCGAACCCGGCGCCGCGACCGTCGCTCTGATTCCGAGCATCGTCGAAACAGCCCTCGCCGGTTTGCCCATCCCCAAGCGGATGCGCTGGGGGGACCGTGACGATGAATTCGTGCGCCCGGTGCAATGGGTTGTGCTGCTGTTCGGCGACGAAGTGATCCCCGCCACGATTCTCGGCGTCGCGGCCGGGCGGGAAACCCACGGCCACCGCTTCCACCGTCCCCAACCGATCCGCCTGACTGCTCCCGCCGACTACGCCCGGCAACTGACCAGCGAGGGTCAGGTCATCGCCGACTTCGCCGCGCGCCGCGCCGCGATTCGCGCCCAGGCCGAGGCGGTCGCCACCGAACTGCGTGGGACTGCGGTCATCAAACCGGAATTGCTGGACGAAGTAGCGGCGCTGGTGGAATGGCCGGTGGCCTTGGCCGGCAATTTCGAGCGGCGCTTTCTCAACGTGCCCGCCGAAGCGCTGATCAGTACCATGCAGGACAACCAACGCTATTTCCCGGTGGTGGATACCCAAGGTCGGTTACTGCCGCACTTCATCACCATCGCCAATTTGGAGAGCCGCGACCCGGCCCAGGTGCGGGCCGGCAACGAGCGGGTGATCCGGCCTCGCTTCAGCGACGCCGAATTCTTCTGGAACCAAGACCGCAAGCAACCCCTAGCGGCGCGGATGGAAGGCTTGAAACAGATGGTGTTCCAGCAACGGCTGGGCACATTGGCCGACAAGAGCGCGCGGGTGGCGACGCTGGCCCGTTTCATCGCCGGACATGGCCATGGCAACGCGGACGCGGCCGACCGAGCGGCCCGGCTGGCCAAGTGCGATCTGCTGACTCAGATGGTGCAGGAATTTCCGGAGTTGCAAGGCGTCATGGGGCGTTATTACGCCCTGCACGACCAGGAAGCGCCGGAAGTCGCCCAGGCACTGGAAGAACAGTACCTGCCGCGTTTCGCCGGCGACCGTCTGCCGCAAACCGCCACCGGCCGCGCCCTGGCGCTGGCCGAGCGGTTGGATACCCTGATCGGCATTTTCGCCATCGGCCAGGGACCTTCCGGGACCAAGGATCCTTTCGCGCTGCGCCGCGCCGCCCTGGGCGTGTTGCGCATCCTGATCGAGAGCGAACTGGACCTTGATTTGTTCGATTTGCTAGAACGTGCCGCCACCGGTTTCGAGCCGGCCGTTCGCGCCGACCGCGTGGTCGAGACTGTGTTTGAGTTCGTCATGGACCGGCTGCGCGGTTATTATCTGGAGCAGGGCGTGCGTCCGGATACGTTCGAAGCGGTACTCGACTGCCGTCCGACCCGACCGCTCGACTTCGACCGGCGCGCGCGCGCGGTCGGCGCTTTTCGGGAGCTGCCGGAAGCCGCCAGCCTGGCCGCCGCCAATAAACGCATTCGGAATCTGCTCAAAAAGGTCGAAACCGTGCTGCCGTTCGAAGTGCGGCCCGATCTGCTGGTCGAGGAGGCGGAGCAGGCGCTGGCCGGGCGACTGGTGGAACTGTCCTCCGAAGCCATCCCCCTGATGGAAGCCGGTCTGTATCCCGAGGCCCTGAGCCGGCTAGCCCGGTTACACGAACCGGTGGACGCCTTTTTCGACCAGGTGCTGGTGATGGCTGAGGACCCGATGCTGCGCGACAATCGCCTGGCCCTGCTTAACGAGCTGAGCAGCCTGTTCCTGCGCGTGGCGGATTTTTCACGCTTGCAGGATTGAGCGGAAATCGGTTTCACGTGAAACAGGATCCCGTCACTGACTATCATGTTTCACGTGAAACCCACCGTCCTTCCGACTACATCTTGCCTGTCTTGCGTGGAATGTTTCACGTGAAACCCACCGACCCTGGCCCTGTCCGCGCGGCGGCGCGCGAGTAGCCCAATCCTGATGAAATTGATCATTCTCGACCGTGACGGCGTTATCAACGAGGATTCCGACGCCTACATCAAATCTCCGGACGAATGGACGCCGATTCCCGGCAGTTTGGAAGCCATCGCCCGCCTCAATCATGTCGGCTATCGGGTGGTGGTCGCCACCAACCAATCCGGCGTTGGTCGCGGCTTGTTCGATTTGGAAACCCTCAACCGGATTCACAAGAAAATGCATCGGATGACGCAGGAAGTCGGTGGCTTGATCGACGCGGTATTCTTTTGTCCGGACGTGGACGAGGCCAATCCCTATCGCAAACCCAATCCCGGCATGCTGCTGGAAATCGGCCGGCGGCTCAAACACAGCCTGAAAGGGGTTCCGGTGGTTGGCGATAGCGTGCGCGACATTCGGGCGGCACGGGTGGTGAGCGCCTGGCCCCTGCTGGTGCGAACCGGCAAGGGCGCCCGCACGCTGGAACGGGAACCGGAAAGCTGCTCCAGCGTTTTGGCGTTCGACAATCTGGCCACGCTCGCCAACTATCTGATCAAGCCGACCGAATGACTATTTCAAGCGACCGCCCGTCCGCACGATCCGCCACACCGCTGTCCGCGCTGAATCTGTTACTGCGTTCCCTGCTGTTTTCGTGCGGAATGCTCGCGTCGACGGGGATCGTGGCCTCGCTGATGGTGCTGTGTTTTTTCCTGCCCTTCCGTCAGCGCTATCGGCTCAGTCAGTGTTGGAGTTGTTTCAGCCTTTGGTGGCTACGCGCCACTTGCCGAATCGACCATCGCTTGAGCGGCGTCGAACATATTCCCGACCAGACGGTCATCGTCATGGCCAAACACCAGTCCACCTGGGAAACGCTGTTCTTTCACCAGTACCTGCCGCCGCTAACTTGGGTGGTCAAGCGCGAATTGCTGTGGCTGCCCTTTTTCGGGTGGGCGCTGGCGCTGCTGCGGCCCATCGCGATCAACCGCCAATCCGGCGCGTCGGCGGTCAAACAAGTGATTCGGCAAGGCATCGACCATTTGCGGCGGGGACAGTGGATGCTGATCTTTCCCGAGGGTACCCGCGTCGCGCCTGGCGTGCGCAAGCGGTACGGGATGGGCGGGGCGGCGTTGGCGGCGCACAGCGGCTATCCGATTCTACCGGTCGCGCACAATGCCGGCGAATGTTGGCCGCGCGGCGTGTTTCTCAAGCGGCCGGGCACTATTCAAGTGGCGTTCGGTCCCTTGATCCACAGCGAGGGTCGCTCGCCGCAAGAGTTGGGTCAGCAGGTGGAGGAATGGATCGAGGGCGCGATGACCCGTCTCGGCAAGGATTCGGCGCCGTGGAGCCCCGAACCGCTGACCTGCCGTCCGCGATCAACCGATCATCAAGACCAAGGAGCAGGAGGAGACAGCCCATGACGTTCAGCAACAGCGAGCACACCGTCAAGCGCTTCGATGTCGAAATTCAACAACTGGTCAATCTGGTGCTGGAGATGGGACGGGAGGCAGCGCTACAGGTGAAGCGCGCCGTCGCCGCGTTTCGGGAAAATGACGCCGACGCGGCCCAGGCGGTCATCGCCGGCGACGCGGCGGTCAATCACTGGGACATGGAAATCGATCGGGGCTGCGTGCGCCTGCTCAGCCGCCGGCAGCCGATGAGCACCGATTTGCGGCTGGTGATGGCGTTGAACAAGGCGGTCAACGACTTGGAACGGATCGGCGACGAGGCCAAGGCCATCGCCGAGAAAACCTTGGCCATCCACGCTCGCGGCGGTCTTCCAACGGGGGGACCGCCGGCGGCGATGGACCGGTTGACCGGGATCGCCGATCAGCGGATTCAGAGCGCGCTCGACAGCCTGGGCCGGCTTGATGTAAGCCAAGCCTGGACGTTGGTGGGCACCGACGAAGCGGAGGGTGTGTTTCAGGACATCCTGGGCGAACTGGGCGCTTGCGTGGTCGACGGCGAACTGACGGTGGCGACCGTCATCGACATGGCGCTGGCGCTCAAGGCCCTGAAACGAGTCGCCGACCGCGCCCAAAATCTGGCCGAATACGTGATCTTCGTGGTCGAGGGTCGGGACGTCCGGCACGCGACTTGATGCGACAGGAGAGAGCCATGGCGATTTTGTTTCCCCTGCCCATGGCGCGATTTGCCGTCCACGCCTATCTCCCGCCCAGTTCCCGGTCCAGTTCAGCCAGCCGTTGCGGCGTGCCGATGTCCCGCCAGTCGCCGGCATAGTACTCGCCGCTCACTTGCCCCGCTGTCATGGCCCGCCGCAGCAGTGGCCCTAGCGGAAATCGGCCCGACGCACAACCGACGAACAATTCCGGCCGCAGCACGCTGATCCCGCTGAAGGTCAGCCGCCGCGCGCCGGATTCCTCGACCCGCCCATCGTCCGTCAGGGCGAAATCGCCCCGCGAGTGGTGGGGTGGGTTGCTCACCAGCACCAGATGAGCCAGCACATCCGGCGTGGCGAGCAACCGAACGAAGGGATAGTCGGTCCACACATCGCCGTTGACCACTAGAAAGGGTTCCGGTCCCAGCAGCGGCAACGCCTGGAACACCCCGCCACCGGTTTCCAGCGCGTCCGGCGGTTCCGGGGACCAGGTGATGCGCACTCCCCAATCCCGACCGTTGCCCAACATCGCCGGCAGTTGTTCCCCCAGGTGGCCGGTGTTGATCACGATCTCGCCAATACCCGCCGCCCGCAGAGCCTTGAGGTGATGGACGATCAGTGGCTGACCAGCAACCGGTAGCAATGGCTTGGGCGTGTGGTCGGTCAGCGGGCGCATGCGCTCGCCGCGCCCGGCGGCCAGAATCATCGCCTTCATGGCGCCGGTCGCCAGCGGTCCACGCCTCGCGCCCGCAGCAGATCGCGCAACCCGGTCAGTTCGGGGTAGCGATCCGCTACCTCTAGCACGTAGCCCAGAGTGCGAGGAATATCGCGCAGATAGCCCGGCTTGCCGTCGCGCAGATTCAGGCGAGCGAAAATGCCGATGGCCTTGAGATGGCGCTGTACGCCCATCAGGTCGAACCCGCGTAGAAATTGATCGGCGTCGTCCAGCCCGCTCATCCCTAGCGCCCGCAACCGCGCCCGATGATCCAGCGCCCAGGATTCGACTTGTTCGCGCGGCCAGGCGATGTAGCAATCGCGCAGCAGCGAAACCAGGTCGTAGGTTACCGCGCCCACTACGGCGTCCTGAAAATCCAGCACGCCGGGATTGTCCGGATCGGTGACCATCAGATTGCGGGAATGGTAGTCGCGGTGAACCCAGACGCGTGGTTGTTCCAGCGCGTTATCGGCCAGCAGAGCGAAAGTGTGATCCAGCACGTGGTGTTCCTCGTCACGCAGCCGCAATCCAAGCAGCTTGCCCAGGAACCACTCGCGGAACAATTCCATCTCTCGGTGCAGCAGCGCCGAATCGTAGGGTGGCAGCAGCGGTGAACCGGGATCGCCGCCGGCTTGCAACCGGGCCAACGCTTCCAGGGCGTCGCCGTACAGGCCGGGGACGCTGCGTTCGTCGAGTTCAGCCAGATATTGCCGGAAACCGAGATCCGTCAACAGTAACAGCCCTTGGTCGAGGTCGCCGGCCAGCACCTCGGGCGCATTCAGTCCCAGTCCGCGCAGAGCCTGGGCGATGGCCACGAACGGCCGGCAATCTTCCTTGTCCGGCGGGGCGTCCATGACGATATGGGTCTGGCCAGCGCACCAGACTCGGAAATAACGGCGGAAACTGGCGTCGCTGGACGCCGGAGCGATCCGCTCCAGCCGCGCCGGTAACACGTCGTTCAGCCAACCCCGCAACAATTGCTCACGCTCGCTCACGAACCTCGCTCCGTCCGGTTAAAGCAATCCCGCGCCCTGGCGGATACCGCGCGTCTGGATTGCAGCAAAAATCAATCTGTGCGATGTTAGGGCACTTTCATCCATGCGTAAAATCCCGTTCCGTGACGCCGTATTATCGAATGCTTGTGACGGGGGTCGTGCTGACCCTGTCGCCGCTGGTCGGAGTTCAGGCGCAATCCACCGACGCGCTCGATCCCTGGGTCCAGTGCGAAATCGACGAACTGGCTGGGGACATCGTCCCAGTCGACCCTAACCTGCCGCCGCCGGATGAGTTGCCGATCCAGGCGGAAGCCGGACGGCTCGATGCTTCCCCCACCGAGTCGGTGCTTGAAGGCAACGCCAAACTGTCCCATGGCAATCAGCGCCTGCGCGCGGAAAAACTCGTCCTGGAACGGCCAGCCAATCGCGTTCGGGCCGATACGGGGTTCGTCTACAGCGATTCACACCAAGTCCTGCGCGGCAAGCAAGGGGATGTGGACCTGAATGCCAAGACCGGCCGGTTCAAGGATGCCGATTACTATCTGCCAAGGCGCCATGCCCAGGGTCACGCCGAAAACGCGCAAGTGGATCAGGTTCGGCGCCGAAACCGATTGGAAAACGCGACCTACTCCACCTGCCCACGCGGCAACGAGGTGTGGGAGCTACGCACTAGTGAACTTGACTTGAACGAGGCCACTGGACGCGGCGTGGCCCACGACATCGTGCTCGCGTTCAAGGACACGCCGGTGTTCTATTTCCCCTATTTGTCGTTTCCCATCAACGACGAGCGTCAGTCGGGTTTTCTGTTCCCGCGCCAGGGCTATGGCAGTCAAACCGGTTTCGACCTAGTCGTTCCCTATTATTGGAACATTGCGCCCAACCGTGATATGACCTTCACCCCCCGCCTGATGACCGAACGCGGCATCTTGTTGGGGGTGGAGTACCGCTTTCTGGAACCCTGGCATCAGGGACGATTCGGCTTTGAATACATTCCGGACGACCGTCGCTACGGGGGCGCGCGGGGCTCGTTCAATGCCGCCGACCGGGCCTCGCCGTTGCCGAATGCGTATACCGACCTGCGCTACGAATACGTTTCCGACGATAGCTACCTGCGGGACCTGAGCAATAACCTGAGCTTCCTGACCCCCAACTACCTGGAACGACATCTCGACGTTCGTTACTACGGCGACTGGTGGCAGGCGTTGGCGCGGGTCGAGGGCTATCAGATTTTGAATACAGACCTGTTCGCCCTCACTGGAAACCCCTATCAACGCCTGCCGCAACTGCTGTTCAATGGCGCCTGGCCGTCCGGCGCGGGGGGGTTGAATTATCGGTTGTACGGCGAGTTCGTGAATTTCCAACAATCCAACATGGTAACTGGCGTCCGGCTGGATTTATGGCCGACCGTGGGCTGGAGCTATGAACAGTCTTGGGGTTATCTCAAACCACAAGCCGGGTTTCGCTACACCAGCTATCAACTTGACCACACCGCGCCAGGCGCCAATGACGCCCCCTCGCGCGCCGCGCCGGTGCTTACTCTGGACAGCGGCCTGATCTTCGACCGCTCCCTGCAAGCCGACTGGCTTGGAGTGCCTGTGGGCACCCAGACCCTGGAACCGCGCTTGTTTTATCTGTACGTACCCTATCGCGATCAGAACGACATTCCGCTGTTCGACAGCAGCGTGATGGATCGCGATATCGACTGGCTGTTCCGGGTTAACCGCTTCACCGGCGCCGACCGGCTAGGCGACGCCAACCAGTTGACCGCCGCGCTCACCACCCGCCTGATCGACAGTCCCAGCGGCCGCGAGCGGTTGCGCGCCAGCCTCGGCCAAATCCAATACTTCGAGGACCGTCGGGTGAATCTGTATCCGATCGAGCCGCCCCAGACGTCGACCAATTCAGGTCTGATCGCCCAAGGGCAGGTGAACCTGTCGTCCCGCTGGGCGGTGCAGGGCGGCGTGCAACTGGAACCCGACAACAGCGACATGCTGCGCACCGCGTTCGATCTGCGCTACTACGTCAATCCGCGTCAACTGGTCAATGTGTCCTACCTCCTGGATCGCGATCAGGTCGGCGCCAGTCTGAACGATCAGATTCACTCGGTGGATGTCGCCTTCTTCTGGCCGTTGAGCGCGCAATGGCGGGCCCTGGCTCGCTGGAACCAGGCGCTGAACACCGATCGGAATCTGGAAACGCTGGCGGGCCTAGAATATGAAGACTGCTGCTGGGCGCTACGTGTGGTTGGCCGTCAGTATCGCGACAATCCAGCGGACGTCGACGCCCAGGATGCCTTTTATCTGGAGATCGAACTCAAGGGTTTGTCGCGGCTGGGCTCCAGCCTGGAAGCCGTGCTTCGCAATTCCATCATCGGCTACCAACCGATTCGTTATTAGCTCCCAACCTTGCCATGGCTCGCATGAACACGCTGCTTTTTCCCCTGATGCTATGCCTGCTGCTCTTCGTCCCGCCGGGTTTTGGCGCGGACCTGGCGTTCGGCCCCGGCCCCGAAGCGGCGAGCAGCGCGCTGGACGCCATCGTGGCGGTGGTGGACGACGATGTCATCACCCGCCGAGAGCTAGACGCGGCCACCGCGCGGATCGAAGCGCAGATGCGGCAACGCAAGATACCCATTCCGCCTCGTCCGGTATTGGAAAAACAGGTGCTGGAGCGATTGATCCTGACTCGGTTGCAATTTCGCGCCGCCGAACGCAACGGCATCACCGTGGACGACGCCACGCTGAACGCCGCCATCGAAACCCTGGCCCAGCGCAACAACATGAATTTGACGCAATTGCGGCAGACCGTCGAGAAGGATGGGATCAGTTTCGCCCAGTTCCGCGATGAAGTGCGGCGGGAACTCATGGGCGCGCGGTTGCGGCAGAAACTGGTGGACAGCCAGATTCAGGTGTCCGACCAGGATGTGGACAACCTGAAAGCGCAACTGGCCGATCTGCCGATGAGTGGCGGCAACGCCAGCGAGAGCGGCGCTGGCGGTGGCGGTTCGCGTGAATATCGCGTGGCCCAGATTCTGATCGCGCTGCCGGAAGGCGCTTCGCCACGACAAATCGAGGACACCAAGCGCAAGGCTGGAGATGTGTTGGCGCAACTGCGCCAAGGCACCGATTTCGGGCAAATGGCGATCCGGGTATCGGCCAGCCAGCAGGCGCTGGAAGGCGGTGAGATTGGCTGGCGGTCGGCCGAACAGTTGCCCACCGTGTTCAGTACGGTGGTGCCCCACCTGAAACCTGGCCAGATCAGCGACCTGATTCGCAGCCCCAGCGGGTTTCACATCGTCAAGCTGCTGGAAGTTCGGGGGGGTGGCGTCGAGGCGCGACCCTCCCCCGCGTCATCGAGCCAGACCCAGCAGCAGGAATTGGTGAACCAGACCCATGTCCGCCACATTTTGCTTAGAACTTCACCGCAGCGATCCGACGAGGAAGCGCGCCGGCAGTTGGAACAACTACGCCAGCGCCTTCGCGGCGGCGAGGATTTCGCGGAACTGGCCCGCACCCAATCCGACGACAAGGGTTCCGCAGAGCGCGGCGGCGATCTGGGCTGGGTCTCGCCCGGGATGCTGGTTCCCCCGTTCGAGCAGGCGATGAACGCACTGAAACCGAATGAGATCAGCGCACCGGTCAAAACCCAGTTTGGTTGGCACCTCGTGCAAGTGCTCGAACGTCGTCAGGCCCAGGCCACGCCCGAGGCGGCGCGCGCGCGAACCCGCGAGGCGTTGATGCGGCGCCGTTCCGACGAGGAATGGGAGTTGGCGTTACGCCGGTTGCGCGACGAAGCTTATGTGGAAGTTCGCCTGTCCCCGACCGAAACGCCCGCTGGATCATCACCCACGCCCCCATCTCCAACCCGGCCCGGAGCCACGAATACGCCATGACGGGGGTTCCAGCCCCGCGCCATCAGCCCCGCAAGCGGTTCGGTCAGCATTTCCTGCGCGATGCCCGCGTTATTGAACGCATCGTTGCGGCGATCCAGCCGGTGGCTGGCGAGCGACTGGTGGAGATCGGTCCTGGCCTGGGAGCGCTGACGGCCCCGTTGCTTGAGGCCGCCGGTGAGCTGGATGTGGTGGAACTGGACCGCGACCTGTTGGAACCGTTGCGGGCGCGCTGCGCCGGGCTCGGGGTTCTGCGGATTCATCATGCCGACGCGCTGCGCTTCGATTTCGCCGCCTTGCGCGGCGATGGACCGTCACTGCGAGTGACCGGCAACCTGCCCTACAATATCTCCACCCCCCTGCTGTTTCACTTACTGGCCCAAGCCAGGCATTTGCGCGACCTGCATTTCATGCTGCAACAGGAGGTGGTGGCGCGGATGGCGGCCGAGCCGGGCGAGGACGCCTATGGCCGACTGTCGGTGATGCTGCAATACCGTTGCCGGGTCGAGCCGCTGTTCATGGTCGAGCCGGCGGCGTTCCGGCCACCACCCGAGGTACGGTCGGCGGTGGTCCGCCTGGTTCCACGGGAAACCGGCGCCGTCGTGGTCCAGGACGAAAGCCGCTTTGCCGAGATCGTGCGACGGGCGTTCATCCAGCGTCGTAAAACCCTGCGCAACTCCTTGCGTGAATTGCTGGACGCCGAGCAAATCGAAGCCGCCGGCGTCGATCCCGGTGCCCGGCCGGAAACGCTCGGATTGGAAGCGTTCGCGGCCCTGAGCGCGGTCGAAGGTAAACGCTAGCCAACACGAGCCGCGATTCGCCTGGTTTCACGTGAAACATTGCCCATCGGCGCGGGTGGTCATGGTTTCACGTGAAACATCTTCCAGAGGCGATTTCCGCCATGGTTTCACGTGAAACATTCCGCGCTGGGGCGGGGGCTTCAGGTTCGTGGGAGCGCGCGCCCCCAGGCGGCGATGGTTCGGATATGGTCGGGTGTGGTGCGGCAACACCCACCGATCAGGCGGGCGCCGCTGGCATGCCAGCGGCGGGCCTCGGCCGCGAAAGTCTCGGCATCCGAGATACCGCTCCAATCGCCCCGCGCGGGGTTATAGGTTTCGCCCGAATTCGGATAGGCCACGATGGGTTTGCTGGTAACCGCGCGAGCGGCTGCGATCAGCGCTGGCAGATAGCGGGGAGCGGTGCAATTCACCCCAACAGCCGCCACCTGGGATTTGTCGTTCAGCCACGCCGCGCACTCGGCCAAGCCCTCGCCGTGCGAGAGATGCGCCTCGTCCCTGACACTGAAGCTGATCCAGGCGCTAGCGGTTGGAAACTCGGCCAGCAACCGCGCCAGGGCGCGGGCTTCGATGAAGGAGGGAATCGTTTCGCAGGCCAGCAGATCGGCGCCCGCTTCAAGCAAGGCCGCCATGCGCGGACGGTGAAAATCCATCAACTCCGTTTCGTTCAAGTCGTAATCGCCCCGATATTCCGAACCATCGGCCAGGAACGCACCGTAGGGCCCCACCGAGGCCACGATCAATGGGCGGGGGCGGCCGATCCGGTGAGCGGGTTCGCGCCAGAACGCATCGCGGGCCTCCATGGCCAACCTGACCGAGCGCCGGATCAGTTCGAGCGCTTCCGAGTCGCTCAATCCACGCCGCATGAAACCCGCCATGGAAGCCTGGTAGCTGGCGGTGGTGGCGCAGTCGGCGCCGGCCTCGAAGTAGTCCCAATGCACCTGCCGAATCAGATCCGGCGCTTCGATCAACATCTTGGCCGACCAGAGCGGGTCGCGCAGGTCGCAACCCCAGCGCTCCAGTTCGGTCGCTAGGGCGCCGTCCAGCACCAGGACCGGATATTGCGCGAGCAAGGGCGGGAGTGGATTCATCGGCTAGACGGAGTTTGTGTCGTTTCACGCGGGCGCAAATAATGCGCGCACGCATCTATCCGTCCGTCGAGAGTGGTGGATATGCGAGCCGTCGCCACTCAAAGCCGACCAGATTACGCTCGATGCGACTGAACTCCATACCGATCAAGGTAACCGGTTGGTCGGCGTATTTTTGATGGTAGCCGCGCGTCTGAATCTGCACCAACGCCCGGCCGGGCTCGCTCAGTTCCACCACCTTGAATGCCAGCAGCCAAGCGCGGCCCGCCCACGGAATGGTCAGGTCGATGCGCCCGTGATTCGTCACATCCTCAGCGTGGACGGTCACGCCGAGGGCGACGAAATAGCAATAGACGACCGAAGTCCAATAACCCTCGTGATCGGCGATGTCGTTGCGCCGGTACCATTCGGGGGGGATGGAACCAAAGAAGGCGTGAAACGCCCGTTGCAAGCCATCTGGATCGTCGGCCTCCAACGCCGCGTAAATCCGGTCCTCGGTGCGCAATCGATCTCGCACATTGGGAACATAGGCGTTCAGGATCGCGGTTGGCAGGCTGGCGCGCACCTCGCGGTTGGGATAGCGCAACTGGTAGCGATAAAGCGAGCCCCGCTGGTAGCGCTCCTGAATCGTCAGATAGCCGGTCTGGAACAGCAGCGCCTCCGGCTCGATCACGTCCACGTCGAAGCTGCTCAGCAGTTCCTCGCCGACTTCCAAGTTTTCAAGCGTGGGAATCGGGTAGTGTCGGAGCTTGAGCAGATTGACCAGGAATGTGGGCGTGCCGGCCTCGAACCAGTAGCTGCGAAATTCGCGGTGGTCGAGATACAGCAGGATATCGAACGGATTGTAGACCGATTCACCGAGGAAGTTGTAGCCGTTGTACCACTGGCGCAGTTCGGTCAGGTCCACTCCAGCCAGCCAGCCAGCAAAGACGTTCTCCAGTTCGGCCTGGGTATAGCCACACAAAGTGGCGAACCGCTCGTCCAGGGTGATGTCCTTGAGGTTGTTCAACCCGGAGAACAGCGAGACCTTGGAGAATTTGCTCACCCCGGTCAGCAGCACGAAGCGTAGCCGGGCGTCCTGGCTTTTGAGCACCGAGTAGAGGTTGCGCAGCCCCTCGCGCAGTTCCAGCGCCCGCTCCGGCTGGTGCAAATGATCCAGGATCGGCTTGTCGTATTCGTCCACCAACACCGCCACGCGCTCGCCGCGGCTGGCGTGAAGCTTGAGGATCAGTTCTTCCAGCCGGTCGCTGACTTCTTCCTGGTGGAGGGCGAGATTTTGCGCTTCCGCTTGAATATCCAACATGCGCCGGATCCGCTGATCCAGGCGTTGCCGGGAATCCAAAACGCCCTCGCTGAAATCCAGGACGATGACCGGCGCATGGCGGTTCCAATCCCAGTGATGCTCCAGATGCAGCCCGGCGAACAGCTCGCGTTCGCCCGCGAAAGCGGCGGCCAGGGTGCTGACCAGCAGGCTTTTGCCGAAACGCCGGGGCCTGGCCAGGAAGTAGTATTTGCCCTCTTCGACCAGCCGGGCGACCAGCGAGGTCTTGTCCACGTAGCAGTGGCCTTCCTCGCGGATTTCCCGGAAGGTCTGAATGCCGATGGGGAGCTTGTTCATGTCGGGCGCCTTGCTCTCTTCCTTTTCCCGGTATCTGGGAATGGTCGCCTTGATGCGGCGAAAATCCTCTCAGGGCATTCGTCGAAAGCTACTCATGGTGAGTTGGGCGTGGACATGGCCATAACGGTCACAGCGGCCACTCGCCGCTTGCCGACCTGATAGATATGCCTGCTGCCGGCCTTTACTTCAAGGTTGCGGTTTTCGATACGCTCACCATCGATTCGAACCGCTCCCTGCTGGATCGACCGCAGCGCCTCGGAGGTACTGGCCACCAGCCCCGCTTCCTTCAGCAGGTTGGCGATCGGCAAGCGGCCGTCGCGGGCCCGAACCGACACCTCGGTTACCTCTTCAGGTAGCGACCCTTTCTGAAAGCGTTCGATGAATTCCGCCAGGGCCCGCTGGCCCGCGCCCGCGCCATGGAAGCGATCCACCAATTCCTCGGCCAGTTTGAATTTGACATCGCGCGGGTTCAACCCCTCCTGGGCAATCTGTCGCCGCCACTCGGTGATCTCGCGGGTCGGGCGGAAGCTGAGCAGTTCGAAATAGCGCCACATCAACTCGTCGGAGACGGACATCAGTTTGCCGAACATCTCGTTCGGCTCGTCGCGGATGCCGACGTAATTCCCTAATGACTTCGACATCTTCTGCACGCCGTCCAAACCTTCGAGAATCGGCATGGTCAGGACGATCTGCGGCGACTGGCCATAGTGTTTCTGCAACTCGCGGCCAACCAGCAGGTTGAACTTCTGATCGGTGCCGCCCAGTTCGACGTCCGCCCGCATGGCGACCGAGTCGTACCCCTGCACCAGAGGGTACAGGAATTCGTGAATGGCGATGGGCTGACCGCTGGCGTAGCGTTTGCCAAAATCGTCCCGTTCCAGCATCCGGGCGACGGTGTGCTTAGCCGCCAGATGGATGAAATCCGCCGGAGCCATTCGGTCGAACCAGCTCGAATTGAACAGGACCTCGGTCCGGTCGGGATCGAGAATCTTGAACACCTGCTCCCGGTAGGTTTGGGCGTTTGCCAAAATCTCCTCGCGCGTCAGCGGCTTGCGAGTGACGTTCTTGCCGGTCGGGTCACCGATCATGCCGGTGAAATCGCCGATCAGAAACATGACATGATGGCCCAGTTCCTGAAACTGGCGCAGCTTGTTGATCAACACGGTATGGCCGAGGTGCAAATCCGGGGCGGTCGGATCGAAACCGGCCTTGACCCGCAATGGCCGACCGGACTTGAGCCGCTCGATCAACTCCTCTTCCAGCAGAAGATCGACCGCCCCGCGTTTGATCGGCTCCAGCGATTCTTCAAGCGGGCGCATGGGTCACGCGGAGAAAGACGAGCCGCAACCACAGGTGGTGACGGCGTTGGGATTACGGATCACGAACTGGGCACCTTCCAGGCCCTCGGTGTAGTCGATCTCGGCGCCGACCAGATATTGGAAACTCATCGGATCGATCAACAGCTTGACCCCGTGGTTCTCCACCACGGTATCGCCGTCGTCCTGGTTCTCATCGAAGGTAAAACCGTACTGGAAGCCGGAACAGCCGCCGCCACTGACGAACACGCGCAGCATCAAATCGGGGTTCGCTTCTTCCTCCAGCAGTTCCTTGACCTTCAGCGCTGCGGCGTCGGTGAACAGCAGGGGATTGTCGGCGGGGGTGAAGGTTTCCACGGTGGCGTTCATCGCACGATCCTCATTGTAAGAAATTAAGGTGTTGGGAATTCTGCAATTCTTGACCATGAGGGTCAAGAATAGTTTAGCCGTGCTCCAGCGGGCGCTGGGCCCGGCCTCCATCGCTCAAGGCAGCAAGGCAATCTGTTCCAACCCGGTGGTTTCCGGCAGACCGAACATCAGGTTCATGTTCTGCACCGCTTGGCCCGCCGCGCCCTTGACCAGGTTATCGATGACCGACAGCACCACCACGGTCTTGCCGTTTTGGGGCCGATGCACCGCCAGCCGACACAGATTCGCCCCACGCACGCCGCGGGTCTCGGGATGCGAACCGGGCGGCAGCACGTCCACGAAAGGCTCGTCGGCGTAGCGCTGCTCGAACAGCGTCTGCAAATCCACGTCGGGCTGGGTCAGGGTGGCGTACAAAGTGGCATGAATGCCGCGAATCATCGGTGTCAGATGTGGTACGAACACCAGATCCACCGAACCACCGGCCACCGCCGTCAACCCCTGGCGGATCTCCGGCAGATGGCGATGCGCCGGGACGTTGTAGGCCTTGAAACTGTCGCCAGCCTCGCACAGCAAAATGCTCACCTCGGCCTTGCGGCCAGCGCCGCTGACGCCGGATTTGGCGTCGGCGATCAGCGATTGCCGGTCGACGACGCCGGCTTCCAACAGGGGCAGGAAACCCAGTTGCACGGCGGTCGGATAACAGCCGGGATTGGCGATCAGTCGGGCGGCGCGAATGGCCTCGCGGTTGACTTCGGGCAGACCGTAGACTGCCTCCGCCAGCAGTTCCGGGCAAGCATGCCGCATGCCGTAGTACCACCGCTCCCAATCCTCGACCCGGCGCAACCGGAAGTCAGCCGCCAGGTCGATGACCTTGACTCCAGCTTCCAGCAGCACGGGCGCGCTGTTCATGGCGGTGCCGTTGGGGGTGGCGAAAAACACCACGTCGCAGCCTTTCAGCAGGGCCTCGTCCGGCTCGACAAAGGTCAGATTCACGCGACCGCGCAGATTGGGAAACAGGTCGCTGACCCTGGTCCCCTTCTCGCCGCGCGAAGTGATGACCGCCAGTTCCACCGCTGGATGCAGGGTCAGCAGCCGCAGCAGCTCAACCCCGGTATAGCCGGTTCCACCGACAATGCCCACCTTGATCATGGCCCACATCTCCTCCGCCATCGGTCGCAAAAGTACTCATCATAAGGCGTTCGCCGCCAGGCGCAAGCCATGTCGGCTCTGGCATAATCGCACCGCTCGGTACTTTCAGCGGTCCTCGCGGTCCAATGCCCGCGCGGGTGTCAGCTGTCGTGAAGATCGCGCCGCAGGAGATTCGACCCATGAAGCTCAACAAAGAAGCCGTCGTCGCCGGCATCGCGCTGACCGTGATTCTGGCGGTCGCCACGGTTTGGCTCCTGCCCACCGGCCTGCGCTCGGCGCCGCCGTTGGTCGGACAAACCCTCGACGGTCGCACCTTGATCTTGGAACAGTTACGCGGCAAACCGGTGCTGGTCACATTCTGGGCCACCACCTGTCCGTCCTGCCTTGAGGAAATGCCGCATTTGATCGAACTTTATCGGGAACTGAACCCGAAAGGGTTGGAAATCATCGGCGTGGCGATGGTCTACGATCCGCCGGAGCAAGTGCGGATGCTGGCGAGGCAGCGGCAGATTCCCTATCCCATTGTCCTCGACACCCAGGCCCAAATCGCCCGGGAATTCGATAACGTGCGTTTGACCCCAACCACGGTGCTGATCTCGCCGGAAGGGCGCATCGTGCATTATCGGTTAGGGCTGCTGGATCTGCCTAAGCTGCGTGAGACGATTCAGGGGATGCTGTGAAGGGCGAACGCCACCGAGTGCATCTTTAATTCCGAATTCCGCCCCCTCTTTTTTCGAGGAGGCGGAAAAGCGGCTAAGTGAAACAGGCGTTGGCCCGCTCCAGGCATTCGCAAGCCTGGTCGAGATCGGCGTGGCAGCGCATGACCCAGGCGTCGCCCCAGAAGAAGTTGCAACTGGTCTCCGCCCGCAGCACGCGCCAGTGCGCTTCCTCCAGCAGATCGAGCAGTTCCGGATTGCGTGAGCCGATGTGGGTCGCGTTGTGCAGCGCCGCCTGCACCGCCTGACTGATTTCGTCCACCCGGGTCAGGGCATTCCGTTGCGCCGGGGTGCTGGCCCATTGGACGAAATCGCGGCCATCGTTCCAACCCGTATTCCACGCTCCTGGCCCGACCGTCACCTCGCCAAGGACGCCGAACCGATCCAGATAGTCCTTGATGAAGACCGGCTGGATCATGTTGTTGGTCCCCGTCCGAACCCGATCCAGCAACGGCCGATAAAACGCATCCCAGAAATTGCCGCCCGGCGCGGCGTTGCGGAACCAGTCGCCGTTCTCGCCATCGCAGCAGGTGGTCACCAGCGGCGTGAATTGGCAGTCCTGGGTTCGCGCCTGAACTTCGCGCAGGAACCCGTCGAAGTCCAGGCCGTTCGCCTGGGCGTTGGATAGTTCGCGGTCGCGCACGACGACCACGATCTCGTCGTCGCCAAACCGAGCGACATGGGGTCGGTAGCGCAGTTCCTCCCAGCCCATCGGCGTCGCGGGTTGCACGTGCTCGCTATCCACGAGCACGAACTCGTAGCCACAGCGCCGCAACAGGGGAATCATCTCCATGCAAAAGCCCATTTCCGGCGGCCAGAAACCCTGAAACGCGCCGCGCGGGAACAGACGGCGCACGGACCGTTGCCAGCGTTTCAGATGCGCCTCCCAGTCGGCGGGGGGGATGAGCGGTAGAACCGGGTGGTAGTAGCCGGTGCCGAGCAGTTCGATGGCCCGTTGGCTTCCCAACTGAGCGAGCAGGGTGGCGCAATCGACGACCTGGCCGGCCTGGTTCTGAAACTCCGGGTTGCTCAGGGTTTCCAGCAAGGTGCCCGACAGGGACACATGAACCCGGCCGAATTCCTGCTCGTCCCGCAGGGTGCGGGGAAGGCGATCCATCGCCAACAGGATATCCCGGGCTTCCGGTGCGTTGTGCGCCAGCAGATGCTCCAGATTGCCAGCGGGCTGATGCAGGTTCAGCACCAGCGCATGATAAAGCATGTTATCCGTCATGATGCGGCCTCCTCCCAGGGTCGGTCATGGCAGGGGGTGGGGAAAAACCCCGCCCCCTGCTGATTATTATGCAAGCATAGGCTGGAATCGGCGTGGCGGCATGGCCCGACCGCTAAAAGTCGGTTTCGACGATGGCGCTGGCTCGCCGGCAAATTTCACGACCGTAGTCCGTCCATAGCCCCTGCCCCCAATACCGGTAGCAACTGGTCTGCGAACACATCAAATGGAACAGGGCGTTGCGATAGCGCGGGTTGCTGGAAGGCACACCCAGCTTCAGTACCTTCTCGTAGAACAGCGAACTGGCCTTTTCCATGGGGCCGAGCACGTTGTCGTAGCCCCGCACCCAGGAAATATCGTTGGTCCAACTGCCGCCCTCCATGTGAAACCGGCCATCTTCCTTCTTAAGTTCGGCGATAACTTTTTCCAGTTTCTCCGGCCCATCGCCCGGCTTGAACCGGTCCCAGATGCGTTTTTGGAGCAGCGGCTGCAATATTGGCAGGTCGGCTTCCTTGACGCCCGCAGCGAACAGGTGTTCGAGATACTCGGTGGCGTTCATCATCGGTACATCCGAGCCTGAAGCCTCGTGCGTCACCTGGAAGAACATGCCGGGAAACTCGTTCATCATCACCCCGCCGTTCTCGCCGTCGGCGATCTGGG
>JAVMKH010000061.1:0-9350 GCA_031732935.1 Candidatus Contendibacter sp. | reverse complement strand
CGTAGTAGGGCTGCATCTGCGCCACCAGCTTGGTATCGCTGCCCTGGGTCTTGACGATGGCGAGGATGCTGACGGTCTCGCCCTTGGAGTTGGTGCAAACCAGCCGGTGAGGCAGGTGCTTTTTCTCCGGTCCCCAGCCGTTCTCCGGCCGCTCCACGGTGTGTTCCTGCACCAGCAGCCATTGATAGCCGCAGTCCTTCAGGGTCTTGATGTATTCGTAGGCGATGTCGGGATGATTGGGCAGCGCCATTTCCGAGGGCGAGAAGCCACGGACCCGTGCCAGCGCCTCCAGGCCGAAGATGGCGGCGAAGTGGTGCTGCCAGGCCTTGACATGCAGACGGAAATCCTGGGTCGGGGTCGAGGGCGCCACCGCGTGACCCCACGGACAGCCCAGCCATTCGATTGCCCGTCGGTAGCTCGGATTGCAAGTCGCGTTCTTGAGCGCGTCGAACACGTCATTCAGACCCATGGCGCGCAAGCCGTGAAACAGGGTGCCGGAATATTCCAGCATCACCCGCGGCTCCTTGCCCTCGTGGATCAGTTGCGGGATGAATTCGCCCATCCGCTTGTAGCACCAGTGGAAAACCGGGGCATTGTGGTTATCGCCGATGCCCTGATTGTCCATCATGTACTTGAGGTTGCTGATGATGGCCGCCGTGGACAAATCGCCGCCGCCGGCCGGGATCAGTGGCTGGTGCATGTGCAGGGCGATGGCGCAGGCGGCGCGGATGCGGCCGAAGTCGATCCGGCTTTCCGGCAGGAACACCGGCTGGTTGCGAGCGGCGCGCAGGGTCTCTTCCACAAGCGATTCGGAACCGCAAATGTTCGGCAGACCGTCGACGTATTCAGGAAGTTGGCTCATGCGGGTCATTACTCCTGTGCGGATGGTGGATTGACTGACGCCGCCGGGAACGCGCCTGCGCGCGCGATGACGGTCAAGGATCGCTCCCGACGAACGCCGGGCCGGGCGGCCGCGCCCGGCTACTTACTTGCAGCGGATGTGCTCGTAGATGTTCAGGTAGTCCTGGCCAGGTTGGCACCAGGAGTAATCGCAGCTCATGCCGTGAATCATCAACTGGCGGAAGTCGTCGGGATAGTTATGCCACAGGGCGATGGCGCGATGCATGGCCGATTCGACCCCGGCATGATCGGCGCCCTGGAACACATACCCATTGCGTTCTTCCCAGGGCTTGTGGGCATAGTCCTTGTCGAACACCGTGTCCTTGAGACCACCGACCTCGCGCACGATCGGTACCGTGCCATATTTCAAGGCGATCATCTGGGTCAGGCCGCAGGGTTCGAACAGACTGGGCATGATGATCATGTCCGCTCCCGCGTAGATCAGGTGCGACAACTCCTCGTTGAAGCCCAGTTCAAGGTGGCAATCCGGACTGTCGTTGAGGTGTCGCTTGAGGTTCCAGAAATGCTGGTTGATGTGCGGGTCGGGGCTGGAGCCGAGCAGCACGAACTGAGCGTTATTGCGCAGGGCGTAGAAAATGGCGTGATGAATGAGATGGACGCCTTTCTGGCTGTCCAGCCGGCCGACGTAGGCGATGATCGGCTTGTATTCCTTGCTCAGCCACAGCCGGTCGCGCAGCGCTTCCTTGTTGATGTACTTCTTATCCAGGGTGTCGATGCCGTAGCGCTCGGCGATGTGGGGGTCAACTTCCGGATTCCAGACATCGTAGTCGATCCCGTTCAGCACTCCGCCGAATTTACCCTGATGCGTGTTCAAGGTCGGCCCCAGACCGCTGCTCTGATCGGTGAAGCGCGCCTCGTGGGCATGGGTCGGCGACACCGTCGTCACGAAATTGGAGTAGACGACGCCGCCCTTCATCAGATTGACGGCGGTGTGATTGAAATGGTCGCGCAGCCGGTCGTAGTTGAAATAATGGGCAATGTTGGTCAAACCGGTGGCCCACAACACATATTCGCCGGTCAGGCCCTGATGCTTGAAATTGTGAATGGTGTAGCAGACCCGCTGCCAGTGCATTCCGGCGTGAGCGTACTGCTCGAACAACAGCACGGGCACCAGTCCGGTCTGCCAGTCGTGGCAGTGGATGATGTCGGGCCGGCGGTTGTCCTTGAGCAGGAACTCCAGCGCCGCTTTGCTGAAGAAGGCAAAGCGGCTGACGTCGTCGGCGAAACCATAGAAATGGCCGCGGTTGAAAAAGTTGTCCTGCGAGTGCGGCTCGATGAAAAAGCACTTGCGACCATGCACGAAGCCGAACCACACCGAGCAGTGAACGGCACCGTTGTACCACGGCACCCATAAGTCCTGCATGCTGATCTGCAAGCCCCAGATCTGGTCGTAGCGCATGCAGTCGTACTTCGGCAAGATGATGTGGACCTCGTTGCCGCGGATTTCCAGTTCCCGGCTCAGGCCAAAGATCACATCCGCCAACCCGCCGACTTTCGCGACGGGCGCGCATTCAGGAGCAATCTGCACAATGTACATACATGTTCATCCTTATCTTTCTTCGGGTTCCGGCCCCCGACCCACAGGTCCAGGCCTCCCTCACTCGCAAAGGTTGAACCGCGACCGCGCGGCGGTTCAGCCAGGCAGATGGTCGCGGCGGGTAACCATGACGAACGCCTGGCCCGGACGCAGATCGTAGGAAAACGGCCGCGGGATGTACTCCAGGGCGTATTCCGGCGATACGTCCATCAGGGGCGCGCCGGCCTGAATGTAGGTCCCGAGATTTTCGGCGTAGAAGTACTGGTGATTCCAGGGGTCCTTGTTGAGCAGGATCAGTGCTTCGTCGTGGGTCTTGGTCGACGCCTTCCACATCACCAGAATGTTCGGATTCTGGTAGGGCAGGATGGTGGTGGGGCATTCTTCCTGGAATACCTTGTACTGACGCTTGACGGCGTTGACGTGGGTGATGAATTCGCACAAATCGATGTTCTGCTGCTCCCAGTCGGTGGGTCGGGTATTGACCACGTGCAGGCGGCGGCGGAAACCGTACTCGAACCCGATGGGGATCATCACGCCGGCGGAAAACAGGGCGGAAAACAGATAACGCTGCTTCATCGCCGCCTCGTTGCCGTGGACTTCCTGAAACAATCGGTCGGTATCGTGGCTTTCCGGAAAGCTGATGGAGGGGGCGATATCGCGGACCAGTTGATACTGCTCCATCAGCCAGGCGCCGTGGAAATCCCACCACTTGGAACTGTTGAACACGTAATCGAAGCCGGCCTGGGCGGTCTGCTTGGTCTGATCGGCGGTGCAACCCAGGGTTTCGGCGGTGAAGACCGTGCCGGGGTATTTTTGCCGGACCTCGTGAATCAATCGACTCCAGGTGTTTCTGGGGATCTGATAGGCCGCGTCGCAGCGAAACCCCTTGAAACCCAGGCCCAGCAAATATTCGACGACTTGGTAGCAATAGCGATAAAGCCCGTCCGGGTCGGAGGTGTGTGGGTGATTGAACAGCGCCAGATCGCCCCAAACCACTTTGTGGCCGTTTTCCATGCAGAACGGATGAGCGACGTTGCCGTTTTCCTGGACGAACCATTCCGGATGCTGGCGTGTCAGTTCCGAATCGAAAGCGCAATGGTTGATGACCAAGTCGACCATGACCTTGAGACCGAGTTGCTCGGCCACGGCGAGCGCCGCCTTGATTTGCTGCTCGGAAGTGAGCTTGGATTTCGGATCCACGAGCAGGGGATTGAGCTGAAAATAATCCACGATGGAGTACAGGCTGCCCGAATAGCCGGGTTTTTGGACGGGATTAACGAAAATCCAGTCGAAGCCCATGTCGGCCGCTCGCTTGAAGTGTGGCTCCCAGCTCCCGAACGGGCCGGCCAGTAAGGGAAAGAGATTGTAGATCAGCATCGATGACTCCCCTGGATTCCTCGTTTTGTTGACGGCCTGGATGCGGTGGCGACTCGGGCGACCGATCACGGCGTTTGACACGGTGCAATATGAAGATCGTAGCATGAAACCGCTAGGCGCGGCAGTTCACGCGAGGTGCCGCGAACCGGGCTGGGGTCCGATCGATCCTTGGGTTTGCGGATCGCGGTCCCCTACGCCATCACAAATCGATGGCAAACCAGGCGTGCGCCGGGGCGGTTTCCTTTGGAGCCACCGGCGCGGGTGTGGCGGTCGGAGGAGCCGGATTCGGAATGGCCTCCGCTGGAGCGGGTGGTAGCGGAGCGGCGACGCTCAGGCATTCCTGAAGCAAGGCATTGATGCCGTCGACGCACTTGCCGCATTCGATGCCGACGCCGAAACGGATGCTCAGATCGCCGAAGCCGCGAGCGCCTTGCTCGACCGCCTGCCGAATTTGGTGGTCGGAAACCGACTTGCACATGCAAACGTACATGAACGCAATCCTCTGGATCGAAATCGGAGCGATATCTTGATCGAATTCCTGGTTGAATTCGTATGAAGACCGTCCAGAAACGGTTTAGTTGTGCATTTGGATTTAATCCAGCCTATTGCCACTCCTTCCGAACCTTAGAAGGCAAAACCTGGTCTGTTCCCATAACTATATCTACTGGCACAGGAGGACATAACCCATGACGTTCCCCAGGATGACGAAATGCCTGAACGCCGCCACCTTCGGGTTGTTGCTGCTGACCGACGCCACCCTGCCCGCCTGGGCCATGGCCACCGACCGCCGGGAAGAGGTGTTCCAGGGCGTCGCCCGCGACGAGCGCGGCGAAATCGCCTACACCGAGGAACACCGGATGATTTACGAGAACGGTCGTCCCCAACGCAACGAAACCCGCTATCGGGACGCGAGGGGCCAGGAGATCGCGGTGTTGACCTCCAATTTCACCACGCATCCCTATGTGCCGAGCTACGCCTTCGAGGATCGCCGTTTCGGCCGGCAGGACGGCACCTTCGTGGATGGCCATTGGGTCAAGATCTACGGTCGCGCCGACCAGAACGCGCCGGTGCGGCAGGATCAAGTGCGGCTGGAAGACGGCATGGTCACCGGCCAGGGTCTGCACATGTACCTGCGTGATCATTTGCACGAACTGGCGGCAGGTGGCACCGTCAGGCAGGTACGATTCCTGGTCCCGCTGGAAGGCCGCGACTACATCTTCCGTATCCGCCGACTGGAACCGGGCGAGCCGGGCGTGGCGGCGTTCAGCATCGAGGCGGACAACTGGTTGCTGCGGCTGGTCGCGCCCAGGCTGGAAGTTCGGTACGACCGCGAAACCCGCCGCCTGCTGTCCTATCGCGGCGCGTCCAATCTGCTCGACGCCGGGCAGGGAATGCAAAACGTGAGCATTACCTACCGCTATCCCGACTGAAACCCGCCGAGCCCGTCAGCCGACGGGCATTTCGGCCGCTCGCCGGCGATAAGCCAGCCTGAGCAGGATCACCCCAACCGCGATCAGCGGCAACGACAGCAGTTGCCCCATGGTCAGCCAGCCGAAGGCGAGATAGCCGAGTTGCGGGTCCGGTTGGCGAACGAATTCCACCAGAAACCGGAACACACCGTAGCCCAGCGCGAATACGCCCGACACCGCCAGGGTCGGGCGCGGTTTGGCGGAGAACAGCCACAGGATCAGGAACAGAGCCACGCCTTCCAGCGCCGCTTGGTACAACTGCGAGGGATGGCGTGGCAAACCATCGCCGGTCTGGCGGAACACCATTCCCCAGGGAAGATCGGTCACCCGGCCCCACAGTTCGCCGTTGATGAAGTTGCCGATCCGCCCGAAAAACAGCCCCGGCGTAATCAGCGGCGCGATGAAATCGATCGTCGGCCAAAATTGTTTGTGGTGCTTGCGGGCAAACAGCGCCATCGCCAGCAGCACGCCGAGAAAGCCGCCGTGAAACGACATGCCGCCTTCCCAGACGCGGAACAACGCCAGCGGATCACGCAGGAAATTGCCGAATCCGTAGAACAGGACGTACCCGACCCGGCCACCCAGAACGACGCCCAAGGCAATGTAGAACACCAGATCGTCCACTTGGGCAGCAGTCCAGCCGGAGCCGGGTCGCTGGGCGCGATAGCGGCCCAGCGCCCAGCCGGCCACAAAACCCAGCAGATACATCAGGCCATACCAGCGCACGTGCAGCGGTCCCAAACTGAACGCCACTGGGTCGAAATCGGGATGAATGAGCATGGAAAACTCCGTGAAAGTCGCGGGGTCGGTGGATTGCCAGCCGTCCAGGCTTTTCCGTCAAGCCATTCCTTTTACGTTGAAAGCCGCGTTCAGTTCATCCAAGGCGTCTCCCAGAGAGGTTGCCAACCGGCCGACTTCACTCAAGAAATCCCGACAGGCGATCAGTCCGAAATCCAATGAGTCCTGATAGCTGGTGACCGTGATATTCAGATTTTGCTGTTTATAAAGAGCGGATACCGGGTAAATATTCATCAGATGGGCGCCCTGCATATACAGGGGAGATCGGGGGCCGGGAACATTGGAAATCACCAGATTAAACGCGGGATTCAGGTAGGTGGACAGCCGCAGCAACTGCGCCAGCAGCATGGGGACGCCGCCAATCATGGCGTATTCTTGCGCGGCTTGCGATGATAGATTGTTTTGAATTGCCTTCCCTTCGGTGGATGAATCCTTGATGATTTGCAGCCGTTGCCTGGGGTCATCGACATGAGTGCCCAAATTGCACAGGATGGCGCTGACTTGGTTACCATGGGCGTCGCTATCCTTGGGCCGGATGGAGACGGGCACGAGCGCGATCAACGGCTTGTCGGGCAGCTGGTTAATCTCCTTCAAATACCGATGCAAAGCTCCGGCGCAGACGCCGATGACGATATCGTTGACGGTCGCCTGGGCCGCTTTGCCAAGCCGCTTGAAGGATTCCAATGAGAAAGTTTTTACCGCGAGACAGCGATTCGCGGTCATTTCCTGGTTGATCGCTGTCTTTGGACAGAGAAAGGGCAGGGGTAGGGTCGTTTCTCCGCTTTTGAGGGTTTGGCGCCCGGTATGCCAAAAGGCGCCAGCAAGCTCGTAAGTGGCTTTCACTTGTCCGGTCGCCACGCCGATCATCTGGTAGATTCGGGTGGGCAAGCCCGGTTTCGACCGGCTTTTTTTCTTTTTCCGTTCACCCAACTCCCAAGGAAGCGTCAATTCATGGGTCGTGGGTGATTTGCCAAGGCATTTTTCCAGGATTTGCATCCCGCCGACGCCATCCAGAATGCAGTGGTGCATCTTGAAATAGAGGGCGAAGCGCCGATCCTCCAATCCATCGATCAGATGGCATTCCCACAGCGGCCGGGTTGGGTCCAGCAAGCTTTCATGGAGACTGGCAACCCGTGCCAGCAATTGATCCATGCTGCCTGGTTCGGAAAATTTGAAATAGCTTATATGATCATTCAAGTCAAAATCCGGGTCTTCCACCAAGCTGGGAAGACCAAGCTTGAACAGAGGATATTGCAATTTTTGATTGAAGGGCGGCGCGAATTCATCTCCGCCGACGAATCGTTCGAACAATTCCTTCACAGAACCCGATCCGCTGCCTTCGGGCCATTGATAAATATGCAGCCCGCCCACGTGCATTGGAGTTTCAGGGGTTTCGATTTGCAGGAACCCAGTATCGATGAGAGTGAGTTTCTTCATCGCCATCTTCTAGGAATCGAGTGGGCGGGCGCTTTTAAGCCGGCAGTACCCGCGCGAATATCGCCTTGAGATAATCGGTTTCGGGAATGGCGGGATGCACCGGATGATCCGGCCCCTGCCGACCCTGTTCCAGCATCACCAGATTGCGGTCGAGGTGCCGCGATCCCTGCAATAGCGTTTGGATCAGCGTGTCGCGCGACAGCAGTTGCGAGCAGGAGCAGGACACCAATATTCCGTCGCGTTCCAATACTTGCATGGCCATTTCGTTGAGTCGTCGATAGGCCAGCGCGCCTTCCTTGAAATCCTTGCGGCGCTTGACAAACGCCGGCGGGTCCACGATCACCACGTCGAACCGCTCGCGGGCCTCACGCAAGCTTTTTAGCACCTCGAAGGCATCGCCTTGGCGGATTTGCACCCGCTCGCCCACACCGTTCAGCGCCGCGTTGGCCGTCGCCTGTTCCAAAGCCGGGGTGGAAGAATCGACGCACAGCACCTCTCGCGCGCCGCGCGCCGCCGCTCGAATTCCCCAGGCGCCGACATAGCTAAATACGTCCAGTACTCGCCGACCTTGAACGTAGCGGTCCAGCCGGGCGCGGTTGTCGCGCTGGTCGTAGAACCAGCCGGTTTTCTGGCCGGTGCGCGGCGAGACCTGGAAGCGTAGCCCGTCTTCCTCGACCGTCACGGTGTCCGGGATTGCGCCCACCGCGTCGGCGACGGTGCGTTCCAACCCTTCCATTTCGCGCATCCGGCTGTCGTTGCGCCATAGCACCGCCGCTGGCTTGAGCACTTTTTGCAGGGCGGCGAGGATGTCGTCCTTCAACCGTTCCATGCCGGCGGTGGTGATCTGGGCGACGCACGCATCGCCGTAGCGGTCCACGATCAAGCCCGGCAGACCGTCGCCTTCGCCATAAACCAGCCGGTAGCACGGCCGGTCGTACAGCCGTTCGCGCAGGCTCAGCGCCACGTTCAGCCGATGCACCAGCAGCGAGGGATTGAGCGGATGCTCCAAATCGCGGCTGACCAGCCGGACGCACAGTAGCGCGTGCGGGTTAATGTAGCCGGTGCCGAGCGTCTTGCCGTTGCTGGCCTGAATCGCCACCGGCTGGCCGGGCTGAAACTCGCGCAGCGGGGTGGCTTCGACATCGATTTCGTTGCTGTAGATCCAGAGATGGCCAGCGCGCAAACGGCGGTCTTCGTCCTTGCGCAGGCGCAGCGGGGCGAAATCGGCGGGGGAAAGTGGGGACGTGGACATGAGTGGCGAGGCTTGCGGTGACCGAGTGGGCGGCCAGTATATTCAAACCCACAGATCGGCGAGCGAAAAAGTCACCGCCGCGAAGGGCGGGAAATAGACCGGATCGTCTTCCCGGATGGCGCCGAGCAGCAGCCAACGACCGTCGCGCAACTCGAAGGCTTCCAACGTGCGCGCCAGCGGCCGCCGATGATTTCCCCCACCTGGTTTTCCGGCAGGGCAAGCAGTTGATCGTAGAGAGTAAAACGGGGGAGAGCTTGAGCTTGATTCATCGGTTGGTTCCGCGCAGCTTATTCTCCAGATTCCATCTGTTGCGACAATCGCTCCCAATCTTCCAAACCACTGCCGCCGAGTCGTTTTGCAAGCTGTTCTAAATTCATCAGAGCTTCGGATAACCCGATTTCCTTGGCGATCCGATAGGTTGTTGCCCAGCAGGCAAGCGCCTGTTGATGCTCGTCTTTCCGCCAATGGAGATGTCCAATGTTGAACAACGTCGGACATAATCCCGCCCGGTCGCCGATGGCCCGTTGGATGGCCAGCGACTCCTCCAGATAGCGCAGCG
>JAVMKH010000060.1:0-5537 GCA_031732935.1 Candidatus Contendibacter sp. | reverse complement strand
CGAAGCCGCCGCTGCCGAAGCCGCCGCCATCGCCGCCGCCGCCGACGCCTGGGGGGTTGCTGTTACTGCCGCCGCCGCCGCCATCGCCGCCGGCACCGCCGGCGCCGGGGGCGTTGGCAAAGGTTCCGGCGGCGGCGTCGCCACCCAACCGGCTCGAGCCGCCACCGGCGCCACCGGTGGTTCCCGTGGCGGCGCTACCGTTGGCCTGGAAGCCGCCGCCGCCGCCGCCGGCGCCGCTACTGCCGCTGCCGTTGCCGCCCACACCGCCGCAGGGGCTGATCCCACAGGGGAACGGCCCTCCAAAACCGCCGCCGTTGGTGCCGGCCGGCGCGTCCTGGCCGATGCCGCCGCCACCAAAAGCTAGAGGGCCGGAGGTTGTGGTGTTGCCGCCCTCGGCGGTGTTGGCGGTCAGGGTCGCGCCGTCCAGGGTCAAAGCGCCCTGGTTGAAGATCGCCCCGCCCGCCCCCAGACCGCCACCGCCACCTCGGGCGTTGCCGCCCTTGGCGTAGCCGTTGCGCAAGGTCAGGTTCTTCAGGGTCAGGCTGCCGGCCGCCAGGCCGTTGGTCAGCCCGCCGCTGATGTAGAACAGGCGGAATGGGGTGGCCGCGCCGGCGTCGCGCTCGATGATGGCGCCATTGCCCTCGATGGTGATGGTGCTGCTGATCGCCGGCAGGGCGTTGGGACCGTACCAGTAGTTGTCGGGGGCGGTGAAGGTGTAGGTGGCGGCGGACAGGATGATCGTGTCCGCCCCGCTGCCGGCCGGACAACCGCCGGTGACGGTGTCGAAGTTGGCGGCGGTGAGGGCGTCGCGCAGGGTGCAGTTGGGGCCGCCGGTGGTGTTGGCGGTGCTGTTGACCGTGAGGGTGGCCGCCCCGGCTGGAGTGGCCAAGCCGAGCAATCCGCCGAGTAGCAGCAAGCGGGGAAGTCGGTCGGTGGGGGAGGGAGGATTGGCCGAAGTGGGGCGGCGAGATTTCATTGAGAAAATCCTTCAAACGGGCGGGCGAGGGGGATGTACGTTAAGTATTGGCGGAATTCGCCGAAAAATCAGGGCTGGGGTGCTTCAGGTATTGGCGAAATTCGCCGAAAAATCAGGGCTGGGGTGCTTCGCGGCGGGCCGGCGACCGGGAGGTGTCCAGAGCAAATCGGGTATTGGAAGTGGTGTGGCAGCGTGGGGTACGCCTTGCATACCCCACGCTGGATCGAACAAGGATAGGACGGTTACCCGACGCGCCGTCGCGCCCGCCAGAGCAGGCTGCCGAATAACGCGCTGAAGAGCAGCAGCGCCCATTCGTGCAGGGTGGGAATCCCCGCCACTCCGGCCCCAGCGCCGGGACCGCCCTGGTCCACGATGTTGCCGTCGGCGACGAGATCGTCATCCCCTAGGCCGCCATCGGTGATGGTAAAGACGGCGGTGTTGCCGTTGATAACGGCCTGGGGGGGGGGCAGCGTGTACCAGTGGGAGCTGGGAGTGCCCGAGGTGGGGCCGTGTTTCCAGTATTGCGTGCCCGGCGGTAACGGGTGCGGGTAGGTGATCGTGAGGGTAACGCTGCCGTTTGAGGGACAGACGGCGGTGAATTCGAACAGGTCGTAGGGGAAGATGATGCCGGGGGGTAGCGGCGTGGGCGGTGGGGGGAATCTAGGCGGCGGAGTATTGGCGAAGCCGATGCAGGTGCCGCCAGTGATGGTGGCGGTCACGAGGCCGCCGCTGGTATTGCCTTGCGCGGTGCGGGCGAGCACCTCGTGGGGCTCGGTATCGGAACTGCCGTTAAAGTTAGTGTCGCCGGCGTAGGTCGCCGTCAGCGTCTTGGTCTCGGCGCTGGTGAAGGTGAGGTTGCAGGACCCGGTTCCTCCACTGAGTGGGGTGGGACCGCAACTCTCTCCCGAGTTCGCCGTGACCGTGACGGTGCCAGTCGGGGTGCCCGTTCCCGGCGCGGTGACCGCCACGGCGAAGTTTACCGCTATCGGGCTGTTGACCGCCGACGGATCGGGGTTGTCGCTGGTGATCGTGGTGGTCGTGTTGGCCTTGTTCACCGTCAGGCTAGTCGTGCCTTGGCTGGGGGCATAACCGTTGTCGCTACTATAGTCCGCCGTGAAGGCGTGCGGGCCGATGCCGAAGCCGCCGGTGACCGTGCAGGTGGCGCTGCCACCGCTCAACGCGCGGGGTTGTCCGCCACTGCACGCCAACGGTGATCCCCCTTCCTTAAAACTCACCGTGCCCGTGGCGGCGGTGGGATTGACCGTGGCGGTCAGGGTGACGGTTTGGCCGTAAACCGCCGCTGAGGGGCTGGCTCCAAGCGTGGTGGTGGTGGTGATCATGTAGGTCACCGTATTGTCGATGAGGGTTGGGGTACTACTCTGATTTCCCGCCGGGTCATTGGCCGCGTTCGCCGCGATATTCAAGACCACGGTTCCGTTGCCGGTCATGCCGGTGACCTCCACCGTATAGAGCGCATAAGCTCCGAACACTTGCGCCACGAGGGTGCCGGGCGCGGTGGAGTTCGACAAGTCAATGTCGGGCTCGCCAAAATTTTCAACCGGTTCGCTGAAAGAGACCTGAAACACGATGGGGCTGGCGTCGGTCGGATCAGCCTGTCCTGCTGCCTCATCGATCGTCACCGTCGGCGCGGTTTTGTCGATGGTGTAGATAAAGCCATCGAAGGTCAGATTTGCAACAGCATGGCCAACCTGGTCGGTGACGCCGGTGCTGTTCACCATGGACAACTGGATGGTGCCATCGCCGCTGCCGGTGTTGACGGTGACGGTCCAATCAGTGCCGTTGCCGCTGACGGTGCCGATGGAAGCGCCGCTAACGCCACTGGTCGTGAGGCCGAAGTTGGTGGCGTGGACTCCGGTCACGGGTTCGCTGAACTGGACGGCGTATTGCACGCTGCCTTGATTCGTTGGATTGCTGCTCGAACCCGTGATGCTGGTCACCGTCGGCGGCGTTCTGTCGATGGTGTAGACCGGCCCGGTGAAGCTGCCAAAAACCGGTAACCCTGATTGGCCGGACAGGCCCGTGGTGTTGAGATTGAGTCCAAGGGTTCCGCTTCCCGATCCGGTGTTGACGGTGATGACCCAGTCTTTGTTGCCGCCGCCGGGGGGGAGGGCGATGGAAGCGCCACTGATCCCGCCACTCGGCACCAGGGTGAAATTGGAATTGCTGAGTCCAAAGACATCGCCACTGAAGCTGACGATCCATGTCACCGAAGACAGGGAATTGGGCGAGGGGTTACCCAGTGTCATTCCGGTGGGGCCAATCGCGGGCGTGGCCTCGAGCGTAAAAGGAAACTTTACATCGTCGGATACATCGGACCAACCCCATTGAGGGTTGAGGGCGTCATAATGGTAATAACCGTTGTAGGTGAACAATCCACTTGGGAGAGAGTTGGTCGTGGCAATGCCGAGTTCGGAACCCCCATTGTCCTCCGAGGTGACAACTAGCCAGTAGGTAAACCCCGCCTGTACCGGCAAGGGGTTGTCGTTGAAGGTATAGGTGAGAGGAGTCGCGTTGGGTGTTGTCGTCTCCGTGCCGAGACGTCCGACCAAAGCTCCCGGTTGCATCCCACCATCCTTGTAGAGATCAACGTAAACGTCGTAAGGCCCAGGGACGCCGCCATCGGGATCGTTCATGATGTTGACGGTGGCGCTGTCGATGCGATAGCCGGGGTACATTCCTGGAGGAGAAGGGGGAACAGTGAATTTAACCGCGTAGTACTGGTTGTCGGTGAGCTGATAGTTGCCGTTGGAGATGCCCGCGGGATTGCTCAACACCGTTATGGCCAATGCGGGCTGGGTCGGAAGGATCAGAGCGAATAACGCGAAGAGGATCATCGCGAAAAAGAGGTGATGCCGAAGGAAAGTGCGTGGCATGGCCGGCCCGTCGGGGGTTGGGAATCGATCGGAGCGGAGGTGTTGGGCTTTCATTGGGTTTTCTCTTGGAAAGCAAGCAATGGACGGTGTTTAACTAAGAGCGCATTGCAAAGTTCGCTGCACTCCGCCGACGAACTGGGTATGGAGTGCATTAGAGTATATCAGGCAGTGGACTTGCGACTGACCAGCACCTTGTCGATCCGCTGGCCGTCCATGTCCACCACTTCGAACCGGTAGCCGCCCCAGGCGAACCACTGGCCGGTCACGGGCACCTCGCCCAGTCGCGCCAGCACCAGCCCGGCTAGGGTGTAATAGCCATTCTCGGCGGGGATTTCGCGCGGATTCAGCAATTCCCACAATTGATCCAGCGGCAGCCCACCATCCACCAGCCAGGAACCATCCTCCCGCCGCACCACCGGCGGTTCGGCCGTGGCGCGGGGTTCCGCCAGCGCGCCGACGATGGCCTCCATCAGATCGGTCAGCGTCACCAGCCCTTCCAGGCCGCCGTACTCGTCGCGGACCAGCGCCAGCCGCGCCGGCGATTGCTTGAGCACGTCGAGCACCTGCAACGCATCGGTGCTTTCGTGCACCACCGGCGCTTCCTGAAGCAACGCGTCGAAATCGGGTTCCCGGCCAGCAAGATAGCTGTCGAGCACATCCTTGGCCCGGATCACGCCCTGAACCTCGTCGATGGCGCCGCGCCCGGCCGGGAAGCGGGGAAAGCGATGGGCGCGGATCGTGTTCAGCAGCACCGCCGGTGGGTCATCCAGATCGAGCCAGACGATGGCGGGGCGGTGCGTCATCACCGCGCCGACCGGCCGATCCGCCAACCGCATGACGCCACTGATCATCGCCTGCTCGGCTTGCTCCACCACGCCGGCCGCCGCCGCTTCGGCCAGCAGCGCCTTGATTTCCTCGTCGGTGACGCGCTGTTTGGGAATCGAACTGCCGCCCAGGAGTCGCAAAACCGCGCGGGTGGAAAAATCGAGCAGCCAGACCAGCGGGGAACCGATCCAGGCCATGATCCACAGGGGCCAGGCCGCCGCCGCCGCCAGCCGTTCGGGGTCGCGCAGGGCCAGATGTTTCGGCGCGAGTTCGCCGATGATCAGCGACAAATAGGTGATCGACGCCACCACTAGACCCAGTGCCAGACTGGCGCTGTGGGCCGCGATGGCGGGAAAGGTGGCCGCCAGCCAGGCGCCCAGCGGTTGCGCCAAGGTCGCGCCACCGAAGGCGCCGGCGAGGATGCCGATCAGGGTAATGCCGATCTGGACCGTGGACAGGAACCGGCCTGGCTGTTCGGCCAGGCGTAGGGCCATCGCCGCGCCGCGCTGTCCGGCCTCGGCCATCCGCCGCAGCCGGGTCTTGCGCGCGGACACCACCGCCAGTTCGGCCATGGCGAAGAAGCCGTTGAGCGCGATCAACAACAGGATGATCAGGGCTTCGCTGATCGCCATGGCGCGGATTCCCGCTTTCGGTTAGAGGCGTTTTTGTACAGCCTCTGGTGAGCTAACTGATTGAAAAACAACCCTCACCCCTGCCCCTCTCCCGCAAGCGGGCGAGGGGTTTTCATCCAGCCTCTCGGTTATTCCACCACTTGTCCGGCCCAGGCACGGGTCTTGAACCAGTAGTCGTGGCGTTCCTTCAGCCAGCCGTCCTGCTGGCGC
>JAVMKH010000059.1:0-30235 GCA_031732935.1 Candidatus Contendibacter sp. | reverse complement strand
TATCGCCGCCATCGGTTCCGGTCCGTTCAAGGTGGAAGTCGACCTGATGCAGCCCATCGATCCCAACAAGGCCCCTAAGGTGCACGAGCCGCAGCTCAACCACATTGGCCTGTGGATCGACAATCTGGCGGCGGCGGTCGAATGGCTGACCGGTAAGGGGATGCGCTTCACGCCGGGCGGCATCCGCAAGGGCGCGGCCGGTTTCGATGTCTGCTTCCTGCATCCCAAGGGCAACGACGCCACCCCGCTGTCCGGTGAGGGCGTGTTGATCGAATTGATCCAGGCGCCGCCCGAAGTGATCGAGGCGTTCGCCAAGGTCCAAGCCTGAGCGACGATTCCCCGCCTAACCGAAGCCCGGCCGAAAGCCGGGCTTTTTTACGGGCGCGGTTAGGGTCGGCAAGCTTGCCGGATGGGATTTTTTGTCATTTCGGGTTTACCGCCACGGAATGTGGGCTATGCTGAAAGGAAAATCTCGTCCTGTACCAGGAACAATACTCTCGTCGCATTCTGCTCTGCGTAGCCGGTCTGTCGCCGCAGATCGTCACCGAGACCCTGTACGCCCTGACGGTGACGGGCGAACCGCGCTTCGTCCCCACCGAAATCCACCTGCTGACCACCGCCGAGGGTGCGGAACGGGCGCGGCTGACCCTGTTCAGCGAGGAGCCGGGCTGGTTTCACCGGCTGCGCCAGGATTACGGCCTGCCGGAAATCCGCTTCGCTCTCGACGCGATTCACATTCTGCGCGCCGCCGCCGGACGTCCGCTCAACGACATTCGCGAGCCTGCCGATAACGAAGCCATCGCCGACGCTATCACCGCCAAGGTCCGGGAGCTGACCGCCGACCCTGGCAGCGCGGTTCGCGCCTCCATCGCTGGCGGGCGCAAGACTATGGGGTTTTATCTCGGTTACGCCCTGTCGTTGTTCGGTCGCCCGCAGGACCGACTGTCGCATGTTCTGGTGTCCAGCCCGTTCAAGTCCAATCCCAATTTCTTCTATCCGGCCCCGGTGGAGCGGGTGATTTTCGCCACCGGCCCCGATCAGCGCCCGCTCGACGCCAGCGATGCCACCGTGACGCAGGCGGACATTCCCTTCGTCCGCCTGCGCGACGGCTTGCAGGAGACGCTGCTGTGCGAGGGTGCCAGTTTCAGTGTCTAAACGCAGCCATGATTAAAAAGGGATTAAGACCAATTGCGCCCGGTATAATGTGCCCGTTATCGGCGGTTCTAAATGCAGCCCTGATTAAAAATGGATTAAGACACCTCTCACTGAAAAGAAATTCACTGGTAGTTTCGTTCTAAACGCAGCCCTGATTAAAAAGAGATTAAGACGGTGTTGATCCCCGCCTTCGGGGAGACCGCCCACTTTGTCTAAACGCGGCCCTGATTAAAAAGGGATTAAGACACCCATTGGCCGTTTACAAATTCTGGCATATCATGGCAGTGTATTTCGATCGCCCGCCTTGGTTTAGGAGTTTTCATGTCCGCAACGAGTTTTAAATCGCTGCCAGTCGTCGATAAGGCGCGAAACACGACCGGTAATCCACGGTTTAGGCTGTTTTGGCATGTCGCAGTGGCCCTATTTATCGTGGCGGCTTGGTTTGGTAGTCTCGAACTTCGAGGGCTTTTCATTCCAGACGAGGGACGCTACGCAGAGATCCCGCGAGAAATGTTGGCGACCGGCGATTGGATTACGCCACGTTTGAATGACCTAAAATATTTCGAAAAGCCGCCACTACAATATTGGATGACGGCTTTGTCGTTCCGGCTGTTCGGGGAGGATGAATGGACGGCGCGCCTGCCATCCGCAATGCTTGGCTTTTTCGCGATGTTGATGGTGGGGTACACCGGCTATCGAATCTGGGACGCGCGGACGGGCGCACTTGCCGCCGCCACGCTGGGTGGTTCCTGGGCTTATTTCCTTGCCGCGCAATATCTAACGTTGGACATGACGCTCACTGCTAGCCTTACGTTTGCGCTTTGTTCATTCTTGCGTGCCCAGACCGAAAACGCCGCTTTGGGCCGAAAGACCTGGATGCTGGCCGCGTGGGGGGCTGCCGCACTGGCAGTCTTGAGCAAGGGGTTGATCGGCGTTGTGCTGCCGGCTGTCACCCTTTTCATCTACATTGTACTTCGGCGCGAGACCGTGCTTCTCGGACGACTCCGTCCCATCGCTGGCGGCGTTCTATTCCTGCTGATCGCCTCGCCGTGGTTCGTTGCGGTCCAGCATCGCAATCCGGAGTTTTTCGATTTCTTTTTTATCCACGAACACTTCCAGCGTTTTGCCGAGTCCGGCCATAACCGTCCTGGCGCCTGGTGGTATTACATCCCAATTCTGATCGTCGGACTGATGCCATGGACGCCCGCGCTATTGAAGGAATGCGCGCACTGGTACAAGGAGCGTCGGCATCCCGCGAGCGGATTTTCCCCCGAATGGTTTTGTGTCGCCTGGGCCGGCGTGATCGTGCTGTTCTTCAGCGCCTCCCACTCGAAATTGCCCGCCTACATCCTGCCGGCGTTGCCGGGGATCGCTCTGGTTTGCGCACGCGGGATTCAAACGCGAGGATCCGACAGCCTCAAGTGGTCGGCCTGGGGCACGGCGCTGCTCGGTATCGCTTTGTTCGGGCTGGTCCCTTTGCTTCCACACCTGAAAAAGTTCGCCGCGCTCGGCGAGGACGCGATCAAGCAGATTCCCTGGCTTTATGTTGCCGCGGGCGCGTTACTCGCGACCGGATTGGCTGCCTTATGGTCCGTTCGCCGCAACCGAATTTTGACCACCGCCCTGGCCTTGGCCGTCGGCACACTGGGTTTTTGGAACTTGATTTTTGACTTTCTGCACATGATCGACGCCGATTTCTCGTCCGAGCGACTGATCGAGGATTTGACGGGAGATCGGAAACCTTATCGCCCCGAGGCGCCGTTTTACACGGTTGGGCAATTTGACCATTCAGTACCGTTCTATCTCGGGCGCACCGTGACCCTGGTAAATATTCGCGGAGAACTGGGCCCCGGAATTGATGCCGAGCCCTACAAGGTTATTCCTACCCTGGAGCGCTTCGAAGAGATCTGGCGGGCGCAAAAGGGAGATGCCTATGCCATCCTGCGGCCAGACGCCATTGCGTATTTTCGCCAGAGGAGACTGCCGATGGCGGAATTGGTATCCGACAAGCGGCTCGTGGTCGTAAGCAGGCGGGGCGAGAGTCAGTGAGCGCGCTGGAAGTGGAATTCCAGCGCGATGAGCAACTCGTCAAAAAACAACGTAAAGCTCAGGTGGCAACCTTGACGAGAATTATCAATTTTTCCGAAATCCCATTTTTTATACCGTTTTCCGATAGGTTTTATCTTTTTCAGATCAAGAACCACACTGTTCGTCATACCCGCGAAAGCGGGTATCCAGTTTTTCAGCGGCTGCCTGGATTCCCGCATTCGCGGGAATGACGAAAACCTATTCAGAATTGGTATTACTATTCTTGCAGCAATAAAGTAGCCGATGTAAATCTTTATAGCCGAGCGTATTAACGCAGCCTCACTCTCTTGTCCGCCGCTGTGCCCACCCATGGCACCCGCGCGAACTCCAGCCACGGCAACGACTGTGCTGACAATAAAACGCTTACGCCCGTATCGCGCCACGGTAAACGGAGATCGCATGACGACCCTGCTGGTAAGCTGGCTTTCGCGTGGATTGATGAAGCACATTGATGGGGGCGGGTATCGCCCTGGAAGGTGGCGCGGGTTCGCCCGCGGATTGATCCTGTTCGCGCTCGCCGCTGGCGCTCCCGCTCTCGCCGAAACCTATAAATATCAAGACGAATACGGCAGCTGGCACTATACCGACCGGCCCCGAGCCGACCCTCGGCAACCGGTCGAGGTTTTACCCACGCCCACCGCCAAGACCAGGACTAGCCCGGCCCAGGACCTGAACGCCTGGTTGCGCGCCAAGTTTTCACCCCAGAATCCAATCCAGGAAGCGACGCTGAGCACCGTCACGGTTAAAACTCCGGTGGGGACCGGCTCCGGGTTTTTCATTTCCGCCGCCGGCCATCTCCTCACCAACAAGCATGTGGTCAAGCTGCCCGAAGGAAAGCGCGAGGAAATCCAACAGCAATTTGGCGACGCCGAGCAGGAGATCGAACGCTATCGGCAACGGCTGGTCTGGCGCGAGCGGGAACTGAACGCCTACGAAAAAGAACTGGCCCAGTATGAGGCGTACCTTCGCGCCTTGCCGGAGGGGGCGCGGAAAGCCGATAAACAGGCGTACTACCAGTCCAAGCAGGACCAGTACCAGACCTTGCAACAAGAGCTGGCCGCCGACCGCCGCAAGTTTCAGGAGGTGGAAAATAAAGTCGCCACCAAGCGACGCGAGGTCGATTGGAATCTAGCCGTGTCCGGCGCCGCTAGCAACTTCACCATCGTGCTCAAGGACGGCACTGAGTTGAGCGCCTCCCTGCTGGCGGTCAGTCCGGATCAAGACCTGGCCCTGCTCAAGGTCGACCAGCACCAAACGCCAGCTTTGCTCCCAGCGGCGCCCCAGGACATCGGTCAAGGCGTGGCGGTATACGCCATCGGCTCGCCGGTGGGCCTGCGCGACTCGATCAGTGCCGGCGTGGTGTCCGGCATCGAAGCCACCTTCATTCGCACCGACGCCAAGATCTATCCCGGCAACAGCGGCGGTCCGCTGATCCTGGCCAACGGCCGGGTCATCGGGGTCAACACCAAGAAGCAAATTACCCAAAAGTTCGAGGGCATCGGTTACGCCATCGACATCGATACCGCGTTGCGGGAGTTCGCCAGCTACCTGCGCTGAACGCGGCCTTGAAGTTATACAAATTACCAATATATTTTACTATTTTAGTGCGGATAAGATAAAATCAAATCTGGTTAAGGAAGCCACTTGGACTGGGAAATTGATTGAATCATTTCATCCACTTCCTTACGCAATTCATCCAGGGTCTTTAGATTGACCTAGCACAGCTTATCTTTCATAAATTGCCAGACTCGCTCGATGGAGTTCACATCCGGGCTGTAAGGCGTCTGGAATAATAAGGCGATATTATCAGGGATCGTCAGTTTTTAGCGGAATGAAATCGACCATGATCGAGTTGAATCACATTGAGACGGTGGGAATAATCTTTAGAGAATTCATTCCAAAATACCTGGAAACACTCCGCATTTAAATGGGAAAATTCCAAAAATAAATTCTCGCTGCTCAGTGGCTAAACCGCACCATAAAGATAAAATGATTGAAAGTTCCATTGGACTGGACCGACGGATTTAATCCCGAACTCGGTGAGAACCCGTCAGGTAATCGTCTCTAATCCAAAGCGGCTCCCATCTTGACTTCAATAGTGTCATGGTCGTGCCTTATTTTTACCGACTCGTTGAAAATATAAATTATATCAATCTGTTGCGAGATATTTTTTAAAGGAAACCACGGCTCATTCGTCGCGATGAATACGGGTTGGCCGCGCAACTTTCAGCTTGGCTTTCATTCGATAACGAACCACCTGATGCACCGTTGAATAAGGAATATCGACCTCGTATTCCTGAAGAAGCCACTGCTGGATTTCTCCATAACTGTGAAATCCTTGGGTTGGATCATTCAAACGGAGTTGAAGGGCAGCGACCATGGCTTCAGAAATCTTCGAACGACGGCCACCATGATAATTCCACTGTAATAACCCAGCTAGTCCTTCAGTACGATACACTTTTAGCCACTTTACGATGACGGACTTTGATCGCCCTAGATGGTCAGCTAACTCCTGTAGGGAATTACAAAATCCAGTTTTTATCCAATAAAGAATTTGGAGCCGCTCTCGAAATTTAGCACGGGTCTGTTCGTTCATGATTCGTCTTAATTCTTCGGCGGACTCATGAATTTCAATATGTAATGAACGGCTCATCACTGGATCACCAAGGTAGGGTTTGAAAAATATTATAACATAATCTAGTCGTAAATTTATTCTAATATGTTCCAGCCATAAATGGTATAAGACGGCATGAAAAAAGCCCCTTATGGGGCTTGGGTTCTAAAGCTTACGCTGATGTAAGCGTTCAGACTGCTCTCGTTCCGCACGGCGATGGGTTTCGTTACGCTCAAATAATCCTAATAAAAACAATATATTATGGGATAGGTTGGGGAACGAAACCCATCAATACGGGGCAAAACCATCAGGAGGTCTGAACAGTTATGCCCTGATTAAAGAAGGGACTAGGGGGGTTGAGAAAAGCCAATTTAGCCAGGCTCCCGCCTCGCTCGATACAGCTCCCGGGTCTTCAGCGCCCGCCCACGCAACTGCACGGCCAACGCGGCGCGCGTCAGGCGCTTAACCTCCCGCAGCACGGCGGGATCGGTCAAGACGCCGTCGCGCAGCGCCAGCAAACCCCGGCCCGAAATCGGCACCCCGCCTTCGAACGATCCAATGGCCAGCGGTCCCTGGTCCAGCACATAGCAATACTGCTCCTCAGCGACGATGGGCGTGCCGCTCACCACCTCGCAATCCAGCGTCAAACCGTAGCCCAATTCATCCAGCAAGCACTTTTCGAATCGCCGCAGCGGTGGCTCCTCGCTGGAGGCCATGGTCAGTTCCGCCAACAAGAGCGGGTAAGCGGCGAACAGGCTGGGGTGCGGGTCCAGGCGCGGCAACAAGCGTATCAACAACTCGTTGATGTAAAGCCCGGCCAGCACTCGATGGGGCGGCAAGGGCGCCGGAAGACCCGTCTCCTCGGCGGCGGTCAGCGTCGCCAATTCGCCCGCGCCGGCCCAGGACAGCAACAAGGACGCGAATGGTTGCAGCAAACCTTTCAGCCGCGACCGGGGCCCCGCCGCGCCGCGCGCCACCAACCCCACCCGGCCGTGATCCCGGCTGAAAACTTCCAGCAGCAGGCTGGTATCGCGGTAGGGGCGGCGATGGAGAACGAACGCGGGTTGCAACAATACACGCATGAGGGGAAAGCAACCGGTTCAGAACGAAACCGGATCGGCGTAACCCAAACTCCGCAAGGCGCGCTCGTCGTCGGACCAGCCCTCGCGCACCTTGACCCAGGTTTCCAGAAATACCGGTCGGCCCAGCAGGCGCTCCAAATCTTGACGGGCCTGGCGCCCGACTTCACGCAGCGTCGCGCCCTTCTCGCCGATGACGATGCCTTTCTGACTGGCGCGTTCCACCCAGATCACGGCGTGAATCCGCGTCACCCGTTTTTCCTCGGCAAAGCGCTCGATCGCCACCGTCAGGGCATACGGCAATTCCTCGCGCAGCAAGCGGGTCAGTTTTTCACGCACCAGCTCGGCGGCCAGAAAACGTTCGCTGGCCGTGGTCACCTGATCCGCCGGGAACGGAAAATCGCCGACCGGCAACAAACGGGCGATGGCTTGCTCCAACGTCGCCACGTTGTCGCCCTTGAGCGCGGACAGCGGCACAACCTCGGCGAACGCGCGCTGGCCCGCCGTGTCCCGCAGGAACGGCAATAGCCGTACCTTGTCGGCGAGCCGGTCCACCTTGTTGACCGCCAACACCACTGGCCCCGGAAAAGCGGCCAGCCGTTGCAGCACATCCTGGTCTTCCTCGGTCCAGCGCAAGGCCTCGATCAAGAATACCACCACATCCACGTAACCCAGCACGCTGGCCGCCGCTCGATTCAGGTAGCGACTCATTGCCCGCCGGCCCTGATGACGGTGCAAGCCAGGAGTGTCCACGTACACGATCTGCGCGTCCGGCAGGGTCTGGATGCCGAGAATGGCGTGGCGGGTGGTCTGCGGCTTGGGCGCGGTGATGCTGATCTTCTGGCCGATCAGCCGGTTCAGCAGGGTGGACTTGCCGACGTTGGGCCGGCCCAGCAGGGCCGCGTAGCCGGCGCGGGTAGGGGCGGTCATGGTGGCAGTTGCTCCAATAATCGACGCGCGGCGTCTTGCTCGGCCTTGCGCCGGCTACTCCCCATCGCGACCGCGCGACGGTCGGCGACCGCGCATTCCACCGTAAAGGTCTGGGCGTGCGGCTCGCCGTGAATTTCCAGCACGCTGTAGATCGGCAGGGGTTGTTGACGGGCTTGCAGATACTCCTGCAAGCGGGTCTTGGGATCCCTCAACTCGCTGGCGCTGGCCAGCCCCACCAAATCGTCTTGATACAAACGCAAGATCAGCGCGCGACAGGCATCCAGCCCCCCATCCAGGTAAACCGCCCCGAAAATCGCCTCTAGCGCGTCCGCCAGAATGGATTCGCGTTGCGGTCCACCGCTGCGAAGCTCACCCTGCCCCAACCGCAACTCCTCGCCCAACTTCAGGCCGCGCGCCAGCTCCGCCAGCGCCTCGCCCTTCACCAACGTCGCCCGGAGCCGGCTCAGTTCGCCCTCGCTGGCCTGGGGGTAACACTGGAACAAATACTCGGCTATCACCAAATTCAACAAGGCGTCGCCCAGAAATTCCAGCCGTTCGTTGTGGCGCGGCGCTGCGCTGCGATGGGTCAGCGCTTCCTCCAACAACCCAGGCTGTCGAAATGCATAGTTCAAGGCGGCGCGCAGCCGCACGGCTGAAGAACGCATTTCAGCAGGGCTTTATGCAGCGTTCCGCGGTGGACGGCTCGTTCATCAACTTGTCGCCATCTCCCCGGTTGCTCCCATCGATACCAGATCGGATCTCATGGCGGACGGCTTGCCCGTCAGTCCGGTGTCGGCGCATACGGCGATCAACCGTTGCAAGAATCACTGTATTTTGTTGCCGCCTCCAAAAAAAGTCTCATTGCGCCTTCAGAAGAATGGATTCATTGACCTTGAGCGTGACATACAGCCCCTCAATCAGTTTTCGCTCATCCTGGTAGACCAGATCGAGCATCTTACCCCGGCGGTCGTTGCGGACGTTGAGATCCTTGGCCTGGACGTTATTCACGTACCCAATATCGAACCGTTTTTGAATGGCGCGCTGGATTTCCTCCTTGCTCATATCCCCCACCGCCTCCTTGCGGACGCTCTCGATAGTGGACTTGATCGAATAATACTGGACATACATCGGGACCACCTGCATCGCGATCAAGGCCACTACCCCGATCAAGGTTAGCAGCAGCAGCAACCCGATAATGGATATGCCGCGCTGCCTTTCATTCGCTTGTCGCTTCGCCCGTGTGAATGGTCGCATTTTCATACCCCCCTGCTTGCCTACTTGATGTCATCGCCAATCCGACCGCATTGACCACGAAAGGTAATACAGTCCCAATTCATCCAAATAAAAAATGCCCGGCCGATTAGATTTTCCTCGGGCAACGGTCCCCACACTCGGCTGTCGCTGCTGTTATCGCGGTTATCGCCCATCATGAAATAATGCCCGGCCGGCACTTGGTATTCCCAGCTCATCGTCCCATCCAGCTCGCGGCGCGGCTGAATATCGGGCCAGAATCCGATCAAACCCCGATGGCTGCCGGCTAGCATTTGAATTCGGTGCTCGGTCGCGCCCAGTTGTTCCTTGAACGGCTGATAACCCGGCGCGGTGGGATCGGCGGGCAGCGGTGTCAACGGTACGGGTTGACCATTGATCGAGAGTCGCCCGTCACGATAAACCAGCCGATCACCGGGCAAGCCCACCACCCGCTTAATATAAGCCACCGCCGGATCGGGCGGATAGCGGAACACCACCACATCGCCCCGCTGAGGCTGGCCGTTGCCGATCACTTTGGTATTGAGCACCGGCAACCGTAATCCGTAGGCGAATTTGTTGACCAGGATAAAGTCGCCCTTGAGCAGGGTGGGCACCATCGACTCGGACGGAATCCGAAACGGCTCGACCACGAACGAACGCAGCGCCAGCACCGCCAGAATCACCGGAAAGAACGACTTCGACAAATCGACGTACCAGGGCAACTTGACCGCGACCGGCGCCGCCAGGCCCGCCTCTCTCGCGACCTGGACGCGAGCGCGCCGCGGCGCCAGCACCAGAGCGTCCAGCAACCAGATACCACCGGTCAAACCGGTCAGCATCACAAGAACGGCAGCAAAATCAATATTCATGTTGTTCGTGATCCACGGGCGAAACGACCTGCGCCCTTCATGAGTTCTTGTCCACCTGCAACACCGCCAGAAAGGCCTGCTGCGGAATTTCCACCTTGCCCACCTGCTTCATCCGCTTCTTGCCGGCCTTCTGCTTTTCCAGCAGCTTGCGCTTACGAGTCACATCGCCGCCATAGCACTTGGCCAATACGTTCTTGCGCAATGCCTTGACCGTGGTGCGCGCGATGATCTGACTACCGATGGCTGCCTGAATGGCCACTTCAAACATCTGCGGATGAATCAGTTTCTTCAGTTTGACCGCTACCTCGTGACCCCGACGTTGGGCCTGGTCGCGATGAACGATGGCCGACATCGCATCCACCCGCTCGCCGTTGATCAGCACGTCCAGTTTGACCAGCGGCGTGGCCTGGAACCGGTCGAGGCTATATTCGAACGAAGCAAACCCCCGGCTGACCGATTTCAGCCGGTCGAAGAAATCCAGCACCACCTCGCTGAGTGGCAACTCGAAGCTCAGTTGCACCTGACCACCGGCGTAGTGCAGCCCGCGTTGCGCGCCGCGCTTTTCGATGCAGAGGGTAATGATCGCACCCAGATAATCCTGCGGGGTCAGAATGTGCGCCACGATGATCGGTTCGCGAATTTCAGCGATTTCGTTGGTGGGCGGCAGTCTGGCGGGATTGTCGATCCTCAGGATTTCGTTCCGCGTGGTCAGTACTTCGTAGACCACGGTCGGGGCGGTCGTCACCAAATCGAGATTATATTCCCGCTCCAGCCGCTCCTGGACGATTTCCATGTGCAGCAAGCCCAGGAAACCGCAGCGGAACCCGAAACCCATCGCCTGCGAGGTTTCCGGCTCGAAATACAGCGAGGCGTCGTTGAGGCGCAGTTTCTGCAATGCCTCGCGCAGGTTGCCGAAGTCGTCCGAATCGGTGGGAAACAGCCCGGCGAAGACCCGGGGTTGAATTTTCTGAAATCCGGGCAAGGGTTCGGCCGCCGGCCGATCCGCTCCAGTGAAGGTATCGCCCACCGGCGCGCCGTCGATGTCCTTGATCCCGGCGATGACGTAGCCCACCTCGCCGGCGCCCAGACTGGGCTGCTCGCCGCGCTTGGGGGTGAAGACGCCGACCGATTCCACTTGAAAGATGCGACCGGTGGACATGACCTGAAGCTTCTGCTTGGGCGCGATCCGGCCGTCCACCACCCGCACCAGCGAAATCACCCCGACGAAGTTGTCGAACCAGGAATCGACGATCAGGGCCTTGAACGGTCCATCTGGATCACCCTTCGGGGCCGGAATGCGGGCGATGATTTCCTCAAGCAGATCCATCACCCCCAGCCCGCTCTTGGCGCTGACTCGCAGGGCATGGCTGGCGTCGAGACCGATGATGTCGCCGATTTCATGCGCCACCCGCTCCGGATCAGCCGAGGGCAAATCCACCTTGTTGAGTACCGGCAGCACTTCCAGTTGCTGCTCGATGGCGGTGTAGCAGTTGGCGACGCTCTGCGCCTCGACGCCCTGGGCGGCGTCCACCACCAACAGCGCGCCCTCGCAGGCGGCCAGGGAGCGGGACACTTCGTAGGAAAAATCCACATGCCCCGGCGTATCGATGATATTGAGCTGATAGGTTTGGCCGTTGCGGGCCGGATAGCGCAACGACACGCTTTGCGCCTTGATGGTGATGCCGCGCTCCCGCTCCAGGTCCATCGAATCGAGTACCTGCTCGGCCATCTCCCGCTCGCTCAGGCCGCCGCAGATTTGGATGAAGCGGTCGGCCAGGGTGGATTTGCCATGGTCGATGTGCGCGATGATCGAAAAATTGCGAATGTGATCCATGAATTCCGTTATGGGCCGGCCATCGGTTCGTTGCACGCCATTCGGTGGCCCCGGCGGCCCGGAAAGACCAAGGTCCTTGCTCCTTCGAACTTGCGGGCTTGCGAGCGATCGGTCGTTATTTGGAAGGGAAGGGATTATAGCGTCATCGCTCCGGGGAAAGCATTTTCACCCAATCGCCGTACCACCACCGGCTGAAACCGCGCGTCGCTTCGCAACCGCCGCGACAAGACGCGCGCCACCAGGAATCCTAGGCCCAGTCCCACCGCGCTCGCCAGAACCACCGGTTCCTCGCCCGCGCCGGCAAACGCGGCCTGGCCCAGCAGAGCGCCGGCCAGTAACAGCACAATCGGCGACAGGTAGACCAGCAGCGACCCGCGCAGCAGCGCGCCCTCGGCCAGGCCCACGATCACCATCTCGCCCGGCCGCAACGGCAAGGCTGAAATAGCCCGCACCCGCATCCGTCGGTCGCTCCAGAGCTTCGCCAGCGCCGCCGTGCCGCAATCACCACTGGCGGTGCACGCACCACAGGAGGATCGGCGTCGGGTTTCCACCCAAGCGTAGCCGTCGCCGGCTTCCACCACGACCGCTGGTTCCTCGATCATGGCTTGCCACCCTCGGGTGTATGTTGGATCGCGGCGGCGATACGCTGCACGGTGGCGGCCGGCGCTTCGCCGACCACCAGCACTTGGTGGCCATCGACCACCGTGCCGAAGGCGTTCATCGAGCCCAGTTGCGAGCTTCCCTGCAACAACGGCGGATCGCCTTCCAGCCGCTCCAGGAACACCGAGATGGTCGCCAATCCGTCGGCGAATACCAGATGTTCGGTGGGATGGCGACCGGATGGCTCGGTAAAACGGTTGTGCGACATCTGGACGAAACCCTCGGGTAACTGTTCCACCCGCCAGGCGGACTGTGTCACCGGCTCTCCCACGGCGGCTTGGGCGCCACTGGCGTCCGAGCCCGCTTCCGGCGCGGCACCGGTCTTGGCCTCGGGCGGTGTCGCGAAGGCGGCGTCGTCGATCCGGGGCTTGATCTGCAAATCGGTGAACATCAGTTGCTCGACCGGCTGGCCTTGTTCGTCCAACAACGCCGAACGTAGCGCCAGGCCGTTGCGTCGGTCCAGCCACAGCCGGTAACCGAATCGCCAGGCGTCGCGCGGTTTGATGGCGATCACCTGCGCCTCCAGCCCGGCGACGCGATCCTCGCCCAGCACTTGCAGTTCGTAGTGGTTTTCCACCTGACCCAGTTCCCGTGGGATGGACCAGGGAAAGGGCGAACGCCGGTAGTCGCCGCCCGCGAACGTGGCCTGCCGCTTTGGTGACAGGCAGACGACATTATTGTTCGCCACCAAGATTTCTCGCGGCGGACCGCTCAATGAAATCAACCGTTGCCGTTCACCTCCCGTTCCACCGCCATGGATAATGCGCATGGCTTCCACATGGGGTCCCTGCACGTAAATGAAGGTGCCCTCGTAGCTCAGGGTTTGGGTGGAGTTCAGCATCCGTTCCAGCCAGTGTCGGGCATCCTGCGTGACGGCGGGTTGCGTCCGGCCGACGGGGGGTAGCGATCCGGCGGCGAGCGCCAGAACCGCGCAATACAGGAACCTACGCTTCATGCGGGAGCTTAGCGATCGGGCTGATAGCCAACCATGCGCACATAGGGCAGCATGCCGTGCATGCTGTTCCGGGATGCATAGCCATTATGATTGACCAAATAACTGTTTAGCCGCGTTCCGAACGGTTCGCTGGCTAAATCGGCTGGTTGGGCAACCGCGACGGTCTGGACTGGAAGGGAAGAAGCGGGTGTGGAGAGGATGGGAGCAGTGGCGGTGAAGGGGGCGGTGGGTGGGAGTGTGTCGGTCTGGTTGAGCTTCAGTCCATACAGTGCCATCAGCGCCACCGAGGCGGCCAAGGCGAAGCCGGTGACCGGCTTATACCAGGCGGGCAGCGGTCCAGCGACCGGTTGCGGCAGGGGTTCGGCTTCGATGGCCGCGCGGATGCGGGCGGCGAAACCGCTGTCCAGCGCCGCCGGAACGTGACCCTGGATCACGTCGCTGATCAAATGATACCGTTCCCAACGGTCGCGCGCGTCGCGCTCTCGACTGAGCCGGCGCAGGACCCAGTCGATCTCCCGCGCCTCCAGTTCGTCGTCGACCATTGCCGAAAGTTGACTTGCCGCGACGAAAACGTCGTCGGCGAGATGCGTCAAGGGTAGTTCAGCCGTTTTATCAGCCATGACTCTATCCCGAAACTAATGCAGTAGTGGATGCAGTTTGGCGTCGATCGCCTCGCGCGCCCGGAAAATCCGGGAGCGCACCGTGCCGATCGGACACCCCATGGTTTGGGCAATTTCCTCGTAGCTCATTCCCTCGAGTTCCCGGAGAGTGATCGCCGTACGCAAATCCTCCGGTAAATCCTCGATCGCTCGAAACACGGTTTCCGCGATTTCGTCCTTGAGCAATAACCGCTCGGGCGTCTCGTATTCCTTCAGCAGGGATTGGCCTTCGTATTGCTCGGCCTCGTGGGCGTCGATGTCGGAACCCGGCGGCCGGCGACCCTGGGCGACCAGGTAGTTCTTGGCCGTGTTGATCGCGATCCGGTACAGCCAGGTGTAGAACGCGCTGTCGCCGCGAAAGCCGGGTAGCGCCCGATATGCCTTGAGAAACGCTTCCTGAGACACATCCAGGGCCTCGCTGGGATCGTGGACGTAGCGGGAGATCAACTTGATGATCTTGTATTGGTACTTGCGCACCAGCAGATCGAACGCATTCTTGTCGCCTTTCTGCACCCTGTGGACCAGATCGCGGTCCAGATGACCCTCGCCCATCCGGGCAGACCCCTTTCGACTCAATGGCAATCTCCCTGCAATCATGACGGTAGACCAACGCCCGTTTCGTTAGTTCGCGTACTTGCTGGGATGTTATAGTGTGAACAGGCGGCGGCGGGACGGGCGCAAAACACCGATGGCTCCGACCGCGCCATGCTTGTGCTTGTCACGATACCCCATTCGCGGAACCGCTCACAAGCCATGACCACTTCTCCTCTTTCCACCGATATCCTGATTATCGGCAGCGGCGCCGCTGGCCTGAGCCTAGCGTTACGCCTGGCCGACGCCGCCCGCGTCGCGGTATTGGCCAAGGGGCCGCTGTCCGAGGGTAGCACGTATTATGCCCAGGGTGGGGTGTCGGCGGTGCTGGACGCCGACGATTCCATCGAATCCCATCTGCAAGACACGCTGATTGCTGGCGCGGGCCTGTGCCATCCCGACGCGGTGCGCCTGACGGTGGAGCATGGCCGGGAAGTGATCGAATGGCTCAGCGCGCGGGGCGTCCCCTTCACCCGCGACCCGAACGCCGAGCACGGCGCGGATTATCACCTAACCCGCGAGGGTGGCCACAGTCACCGCCGGGTCGCGCATGTCGCCGACGCCACCGGCCAGGCGATTCAAACCACGCTGGAGGCGCGCGCGCGCGCGCACCCGAATATCACACTCTTGGATCATTATATCGCGGTGGACCTCATTACCCGCCGCAAGCTGGGTCTGGACGGCAATCGCTGCCTGGGGGTGTATGTCCTGGACCAGCGCGGTGGATTGGTGAAAGCCCTGGCGGCACGGTTCGTGGTGCTGGCCACCGGCGGCGCCAGTCGGGTCTATCTGTATTCCAGCAACCCGGACGGCTCCACCGGCGACGGCATCGCGATGGCTTGGCGGGCGGGCTGTCGAGTGGCCAACATGGAATTCATGCAGTTTCATCCCACTTGTTTGTATCATCCGCAGGCCAAGAATTTTCTGATTTCCGAAGCGGTACGCGGCGAGGGCGGGCACCTGCTGTTGCCGGACGGTACTCGGTTCATGCGAAACTTCGATGTGCGAATGGAACTGGCTCCCCGGGACATCGTGGCGCGCGCCATCGACCATGAGATGAAGCGACTGGGCGCGGAATGCGTGTATCTGGACATCAGCCACAAGCCGGCGGCGTTCGTCCGGGAGCATTTTCCGAACATTCACGCCAAGTGTTTGGAATACGGATTCGACATGACCCGCCAGCCCATTCCGGTGGTGCCGGCGGCCCATTACACCTGCGGCGGGGTGGTTACCGACCTGGCCGGCCGTACTGATCTGGAAGGGTTGTACGCTATCGGCGAGGTCGCCTTCACCGGCTTGCACGGCGCCAACCGCATGGCCAGTAATTCGTTGTTGGAATGCTTGGTATTCGCGGCGATGGCGGCCGACGACATTTGCCCGCGATTGGCGCGCGCCCCGGCGGCGCCACCGCTGCCGGCTTGGGACGAAAGCCGAGTGACCGACTCCGACGAGGAGGTGGTGGTCAGCCACAATTGGGCCGAACTGCGCCAGTTCATGTGGGACTACGTGGGCATCGTTCGCACCAACAAACGCCTGCAACGCGCCCGCCGCCGAGTGGAGTTGCTGCTGCGGGAGATCGGCGAGTATTACGGTAACTTCCGCATCAGCGGCAATCTGATCGAACTGCGCAATCTGGCGCAGGTGGCCGACTTGATCATTCGCTGCGCCCTGGCGCGCAAGGAGAGTCGGGGCCTGCATTACACCCTGGATTATCCACGGGCCAACGAGGCCGAGCCGGTGCGGGACACGGTGTTGGTGCCAGCAAATTTCGCCGGCGCGTCCACGCCGCCGCTGTGGGACGAGTGAGCTCAGGGCTGATCCGCCCCATCTTCGTCCCGCTGGGTACGTAACCAGACCCGCAGCCGGCGCAAGGTCTCGGAGTCAGCCGCGTCGGGCAACAACGCCAATGAACGTCGCCCGCCGCTTTCCAGCCGAAAGTTGAGGATGACGATGCCGGGATGGGCGTAACCGCTGGTCAAACGGGCGCGATGCGGCATTCCATCACCAGTTTCCAGCCGCCAGGCATCATCCAGCAGTTCGAAGCGGGCGATAAAGCCGCGCCCCCGCCGATGGCCGTATCGCCAGACGAACCGGACCAGCCCCAAGGCGATACTGACGATGAGGCTGGCTTTGATCCACAGTGGAACGCCACTGACGAGCACGGCGACGCTGGCCAGGACGTGAGCGCCGCCGCCGCAAGCGAGCAGAAGCCGCGAGGGGTGCGGTTCGATGGTCAAGGCGACGAGGTTGGGCATTGTTTCGACGCGCATCTCGAAGGCGGCAACGAATCCCACGGCGTTCGAGCGCAAGGGATGAAGGTGCCAACCCTCATCCCTGCCTCACTTTCCCCCACTGTTCCTCCAGTCGCTTGACCGACACGGGCAACAAGGTCTTCAACTCCTGGGCGAACTGCGAGACGCGCAACTCTTCCAACAACCAGCGAAACCGGATGAGTTCGGGATCGTACCTTTCCCGTTGGGCGTTCCGCTCCCATTGCCGCCGACACGGTTCCCACAGGCGGACGATCTCCTCGCGCCGCTGGCGATCCTTATCTGGCGCCTGCCGGAGTTTTTGCAGCCGCAGGGTGATGGCGCGCAGATAGCGCGGCAAATGCGGCAGCCATTCCGCCGGAGTCCGGCTGAGAAAGCCCGGATAAACCAGCGTTGCCAGTTGGTCGCGGATATCGGTCATGGCCGCGGCCCAGACCGGCGATTCGTCGGCCAACGCCCGGCGGACTTCGTGATACGCCGCCAGGATGGCATCCGCCGTTTCGCAAACCTCCTTGGTCGCGGCCGACAACCGGGCCTTGCCGCGTTCCAGCAGGGCGTCGAACGCCGCCCGGTCGCGTGGCAACGGCCCGTCGGCCAGAAAAGCGCGGTCGAGAATGGCGTTCATCACATCCTTGCGCAACTGTTCCTGGGTCCCCAGGCCGATAGAGTGCAGGGTCATGCGCTGGAACCGGGGCAAGTCTCGGGCCAGCGTCTTGAATACCGGGCCGAGTCGCCAACCGATCAGCCGCCGCAAGCCGGCGCGGGTCGCCGCTTCCGCCCCCGCCGGCGAGTCCAGCAGGCGCAACGCCAGCGTCCCATCGGTTTCCGCGATCAGGGCCGGATAGCCACGTAACTGAATCCCGTTGCGAACGAAACTGACCTCTTCCGGCAACGCGCCGAAATCCCAGTCCCGCACCCGCTCTCGCTCGAACTCCGGGGTCGGCAGCGCCGCGAAGCCGGCCCGCGCCTCGCCGCGCAACTCGGCCTGAATCGCCGCCCAGTCGCGCCCGACCGTCAGCGTTTTCCCCTCGGCGTCCACGACCTGAACGCGCATCCGTAAATGGCTGAGAACCGCCTCCGGATTCCACGCTTCCTCGGGAATTCGCACCCCCGTCATGCGCTGCAAATGTTCGGTCATGGCTTCAACCAGCGACCGCGCGCCCGGCTCGATCACCTCCAGCAACGCTTGCACGTAATTGGGTACCGGGACGAAGTTCCGCCGCAGCGCCTTGGGCAAGGATTTCAGCAAGGCCGCCATCCGCTCGGCCCGCAGACCCGGCACCAGCCAGTCCAGCCGTTTCGAGTCCACCTGATTCACCGCCGCCAGCGGCACGGTCAACGTCACGCCGTCATCGTCCGCGCCGGGCGTGAAACGATAGGTCAGCGGCAGTTGCAAGCCGTCGAGATCGAGACGGTCGGGGAACCGCTCGCCCTCCGCCACCGGTCCCGCCTCCGCCAGCAATGCGGCCCGGTCGAGAAACAGCAGACGTGGATTCTCGCGTTCCGCCCGCTTGCGCCAACTTTCGAATCCCGAACCGCTGTAAATATCTTCGGGAATCCGCGCCTCGTAAAAGCGGTAGAGCGTCTCTTCGTCGGCGGTCAGGTCGCGGCGGGCGCGAATCTCCAACTCTTCCAACTCGGCCAGTAGTTGCCGGTTGTGCTCGAAAAACGCCGCCTTGCAATGAAATTCGCCTTCGACCAGGGCCTGGCGGATGAAAATCTCGCGCGCCAGCGTCGGATCGAGCGGGCCGTAGTCGACCCGACGATTGGCGATAATCGGCAGGCCGTACAGCGTGACCCGCTCGGTGGCGGTCACCCGCGCCGAGCGTTTTTCCCAGTGCGGCTCGGCATAACCGCGCTTGAGCAGATGCTCGGCCAAGCCCTCCACCCATTCCGGCTCGATGCGCGCCACGGTGCGGGCGTACAGCCGGGTGGTTTCCACCAGTTCCGCCGCGACCACCCAGCGCGGCCGTTTCTTGAACAAACCGGAACCGGGGAACAGATAAAAATTCCGGCCCCGCGCGCCCAGATAGGCGTTGTCCTCCTGCTTCAGGCCAAGATGACCGAGCAAGCCGGTCAACAGCGCCCGGTGTAGGTTTGCGTAGGGCGCGGCTTCCTCGTTAAGCCGCATCCCCATCTCGGTCACCCGCCCCAGCAATTCCTGATGCAGGTCATGCCATTCCCGCATCCGCACGAAGGAGAGGAAATCAGCCTGACAGAGATTACGCAACTGGTTCCTGGAAAGTTGCCGCGCCTGCTCGTGGTAGTACTCCCACAGCTTGACCAGCCCCAGAAAATCGGAATGCTCGTCGCGGAAACGGCGGTGCTTCTCGTCCGCCGCCTGCTGTTTTTCCAGCGGCCGCTCGCGCGGATCCTGAATCGCCAACGCGGCGACGACAATCAACGCCTCGCGCAGACAACCTTCTCGTTGCACCGCCAATAGCATCCGCCCCAGCCGAGGATCGACCGGCAGTTTCGCCAGCTGCCGGCCCAGGTCGGTGATCCTCCGCTGCTCGTCCACCGCCCGCAATTCGAACAGCAGCCGAAAGCCGTCGCTGATCTGGCGCGAGTCCGGCGGGTCCACGAACGGGAATTCCTCCGGCCGGCCGAGATTCAGCGCGCACATTTGCAGGATCACCGCCGCCAGATGAGTCCGCAAAATTTCCGGATCGGTGAACGCTGGGCGCGTCCGCAAATCCTCTTCGGCGTACAGCCGCATGCAGACGCCCGCCATCACCCGTCCGCAGCGCCCGGCGCGCTGGTTGGCGCTAGCCTGGGAAATCTTCTCCACCGGCAGGCGTTGAATCTTGCTACGCGGGCTGTAACGGCTGATGCGGGCCGTGCCCGGATCGACGACGTAGCGAATGCCGGGCACGGTCAGCGAGGTTTCGGCCACGTTGGTCGCCAGCACGATGCGCGGGCGGCCGTGCGGCTGGAATACCCGACCTTGTTCGGCGGCGGACAGCCGGGCATACAGCGGCAGGATCTCCGTATTCGGCGGATGGTGCTTGCGCAGGCTTTCGGCCGTTTCGCGGATTTCCCGCTCGCCGGACAGGAAGATCAAAATATCGCCCGGCCCTTCCTTCCACACCTCGTCCACCGCGTCCAGAATCGCCTGCTGCAAATCGCGGTCGCGTTCATCCTCGTCCACCGCCAGCAACGGCCGATAGCGTACCTCCACCGGCCAGGCGCGCCCCGACACTTCAATAATCGGCGCGTGGTCGAAATGGCGGGAAAACCGTTCGGGATCGATGGTCGCCGAGGTGATGATCAATTTGAGATCGGGCCGCCGGGGCAACAGCCGCTTGAGGTAGCCCAGCAGGAAATCGATGTTCAGGCTGCGCTCGTGGGCCTCGTCAAGGATGATCACCTCATATTGATCCAACTGGCGGTCGCTCTGGGTTTCCGCCAGCAAGATGCCGTCGGTCATCAGCTTGACCAGCGTGTCTGGCCCGGTCCGGTCGGAAAAGCGCACCTTGTAGCCCACCTGGCCGCCGACCGTCGTGCCCAGTTCCGCCGCGATCCGGGTCGCCACCGAGCGGGCGGCGATACGGCGCGGCTGGGTGTGGCCGATCAATCCCGCCGCGCCCAGACCAAGCGACAAGCAGATTTTCGGCAATTGGGTGGTCTTGCCGGAACCAGTCTCGCCGCATAGGACGATGACCTGATGCGCGCGGATGGCGGCGGCGATGGCGGCGCGGTGGGCGTTGATCGGCAGGCTGTCGTCGAAGGCGGGAACCGGCAACGCGGCGCGGCGTTCGCGCAAGCGGGCGGCGGCGGCATCCATCCCGGCGGTCAGTGGCTCCAGATCCTGATCGATCGGCTTATCGTCGCGCAGGCGCTGGCGCAAACCGCGCAAGCGACGGGCGAACGCGGCCCGGTCGCGGGTCGGGCATTCCGACAAGCGGGCGGACAAAACAGCGAGCAGTTTTTCCACAACGATTTCCAACGGTTCGGTGATCCAGGGATGGTCATTCCAGCCAGCGCGGCGCGAGCCGCCGTTTCAACATTGACAATATTGAAGCGCCAATTGGGCACGAATCTTAAAATCCACTTGCGGAAAGCGGGGCTTTCGCGTACTTTCCGCCGCGGGCCTGAGGTTGCCAATCTTCCAGCGCCCAACGTCGGCCCCCCTTGGATGCCCAGCGTTCCCTCCAGGACCGGCAGCACTCCAAGCGTCGGCAACAAGGAAATTATCGCCTTGAGGTTGTGTGTTAATGCGTACTGGTACTGTGAAGTGGTTTGACGAAGCCAAGGGTTTCGGTTTCATTGCCCCCGAGGACGGCAGCAGCGACGTGTTCGTCCACTACTCGGTCATCGAGGGTAAAGGGTTTCGAACCCTGGCGGAAAACCAAAAGGTCGAGTTCGACGTCAAGGCCGGACCCAAGGGTCCCCAGGCCACGATGGTCAAGAAACTCGCGGTAAAATAACGTTCCCACCAAAGCCGATTGGGTCAAAGCCCCGCGCCGAGCGGGGCTTTGTCGTTTCCACCGCCCGCGTTTTTCGAACCCGGCGACATCGGTTCGGCCAACCCGCGTCCCGGCTATAATGCCCCGTCCGTTTCCACCCGATGGAACGCATCGTGATCGAACAACTCCGCAATATCGCCATTATCGCCCATGTGGACCACGGCAAGACCACCCTGGTGGACAAACTCTTGCAGCAGTCCGGCACGCTCGGCCACCGGGGCGCTCCGGTGGAACGGGTGATGGACTCCAACGACCTGGAACGGGAGCGCGGCATCACCATCCTGGCCAAGAACACCGCCTTGCGCTGGCGCGACTATCGCATCAACATCGTGGACACGCCCGGCCACGCCGATTTCGGCGGCGAGGTTGAGCGGGTGCTGTCCATGGTGGATTCGGTGCTGCTGCTGGTGGACGCGGTGGACGGACCGATGCCGCAAACCCGCTTCGTCACCCAGAAAGCCTTCGCCATGGGTTTCCAGCCCATCGTGGTGATCAACAAGATCGACCGACCCGGTGCCCGCCCGCATTGGGTGCTGGATCGCACCTTCGACCTGTTCGACCGATTGGGCGCGACCGACGAGCAACTGGATTTCCCGGTGATCTACGCCTCGGCGTTGCACGGCTATGCCGGGCTGGACGAGAGCGTGCGTTCCGGCGACATGACCTCGCTGTTCGAGACCATCGTCCGCCACGTTCCCCCACCCGAGGTCGACCCCACCGGCCCGTTTCAGCTTCAGGTCAGTTCGCTGGACTACAACAGCTATGTCGGCGTTATCGGCATCGGTCGCATTCGCCGAGGCAAGGTCAAGACCAACACCCCGGTCGTGATTCTGGATCGTGACGGCAACCGCCGCGCCGGCCGTGTCCTGCAAATCCTGGGCTTCCAGGGCCTGGAACGGATCGAGTTTCCCGAAGCGGCCGCTGGCGACATCATCGCCTTCACCGGGGTGGATGGGCTGGGCATCTCCGACGTGCTGTGCGACCCCAACGCCGTCGAGCCACTGCCACCGCTCAAGGTGGACGAGCCGACCATGAGCATGACCTTCCAGGTCAATACCTCGCCGTTCGCTGGGCGCGAGGGCAAGTACGTCACCAGCCGCCAAGTGCGCGAGCGGTTGTACCGGGAACTGATTCACAACGTCGCGTTGCGGATCGAGGACAGCGACGACCCGGATAAATTCAAGGTATCGGGTCGGGGTGAGCTGCATCTGTCCATCCTGATCGAGAACATGCGCCGTGAAGGCTACGAACTGGCGGTGTCGCGCCCGGAGGTGATCGTGCGCGAGATCGACGGCGAACCCTGCGAACCCTACGAGCAGTTGACGGTGGACGTGGAGGAGCAGCACCAGGGCGCGATCATGGAAAAACTGGGTGAGCGGCGGGGCGAGTTGCTGGACATGCAGCCCGACGGCAAGGGCCGGGTTCGGCTGGATTATCTGATTCCGGCGCGCGGCCTGATCGGCTTTCAGACCGAGTTTCTGACCGCCACCTCCGGCACCGGCCTGATCTACCACGTGTTCGACCGTTACGGACCGGTGAAGAAAGGCGCCATCGGCGCGCGGATCAACGGGGTGCTGATCGCCAATTCCACCGGCAAGGCGCTGGCCTACGCCCTGTTTAACTTGCAGGAGCGCGGCCGGCTGATGGTCGGTCCCGGCGACGAGGTGTACGAAGGCATGATCGTGGGCATCCACTCTCGCGACAACGATCTGGTGGTCAACCCGCTCAAGGCCAAGCAACTGACCAACATCCGCGCCGCCGGCTCGGATGAGAACATCCTATTGACCCCGCCGGTGCGCATGAGCCTGGAACAGGCGCTGGAATTCATCGACGACGACGAGCTGGTCGAAGTCACGCCCAAGTCGATCCGCGTGCGCAAGAAGCTGTTGCTTGAACACGAACGCAAGCGGGCGGGACGGCGGGAGAGTGACAAGTGAGACGCTCAGCCGCTAACTGCTGGATCGTGGCGGTCTGGGGGTGTCCAGGGTTTCGACCAGGCCCCGGGTCGAGCGAAACCTAAATTCCCCTTGCCCCCCTGTTTCAAAGGGGGGGTTCTATCATTCGATATGCAAGGACTACCCGGATGGGTAGTCCTTGCATTAGGTTCCATCCAAACCCACCCACCGCGACGCTGGCCACCGCCGCCAAGGTCGGCAGCGCGTACTCCCACTCGGTTTCCTTAGACCTGCGCCACCGCCGATCATCTCGCCCAAGCGCCGCGGGTACGATGCCGCCACCGGACGCGCATGATTCTCAGCCAAGTCCCGCCGCCCCTCGCGCGCCACCCCCTGGGCCAATTTGCTGCGCATCTGCTTGGCAAACCGGGGTGTGGACGTGATCACGATCCGCGCATCGCGCTCCAGGGGACAGTAGGTCGCCCCGCCCCCCGAGCGTTGATAGATGTGACGCTCCACCTGATTTCACCGTGGGACGTCTGGTAGCACTTCGGTTGTTGACCCTTGGTACGCCAGATTTCCGGGCCGATCTGGATCGGACTCCCATCGGTATCGAAGTATCTCAGCGCCTCGCGACTGGCGATACACCCGGCCTCGTTCAAGGCTTCCTGGATCCGCTCTTCGGTCGCCAGCATCGAGCGACTCCGTTAGTTGAACGCGACCTGACTTAGAACGCGTCGGCGGGCAGCGTCATGAGCGAATCAGCGCCAGCTTGAAGTTTGGCCAGATGCGCCATCGTCTCTGGCAACATCTTCTCCATGAAGAACTCGGCGCATACCAGCTTGTGCTGATAGAACGCACGATCGAAGCTATCGTCGTCCGGGTTGGAAAGCTGGTTTTCGCAGATGCGCGCAACTTGCGCCCACTGATAGCCCAGTGCCACCAACGCCATCATGTAGAGGTAATCCATGGACACCGCGCCGCCATTGTCCGGGTTGGAAATGGCGTGCTGCATCAGCCACTGGGTCGCCTCGACCAGCCGCTCCAGTGCCTCGGTCAGCGGCTTGACGAAGGGCGACAGCGCGGCATTGTCCTCATACTTCTCGCAAAATTCGCCGATCACGGCGAACAGCAACTGAATCGCCCGACCCTTGTTGGCGGGCAGCTTGCGGCCGATCAGATCCAGCGCCTGAATGCCGTTGGCGCCTTCGTATATCTGGGCGATGCGGGCGTCACGCACGAACTGCTCCATGCCCCACTCGGCGATGTAGCCGTGGCCGCCGAAGCATTGCAGGCACAGATTGGCCGAGTTGAAGCCCATGTCGGTGAAATAGGCCTTCATCACCGGCGTCAGCAGGCCCAGCAAGTCCTCGGCCTTGCGGCGCGTCTCCTCGTCGGGATGCTTGCGGGTGACATCGACCATCAGGCCCGCCCAGGCGGCCAGCGCCCGCGCGCCTTCCTGGAATACCCGAACCGTCATCAGCATCCGGCGGATGTCGGGGTGAACGATGATCGGGTCCGCCGGTTTGTCGGGGAACTTGGCGCCCCGCAGCGAACGGCCCTGCAATCGGTCCTTGCAGTAGGCGACGGCGTTCTGATATGCCACCTCGGCTTGACTGTAGCCCTGCACGCCTACCGCGAGCCGGGCGGCGTTCATCATGATGAACATGGTCTTGAGGCCCTTGTGCGCCTCGCCGATCAGATAGCCGACCGCGCCGTCGTAGTTCATGACGCAGGTGGCGTTGCCGTGGATGCCCATCTTCTCCTCGATGGAGCCACAACCGACGGCATTGCGGTCACCGAGGCTGCCGTCGGGGTTGACCAGAAACTTGGGCACGATGAACAGGCTGATGCCCTTGACCCCGTCCGGACCGCCCGGAATCTTGGCCAGCACCAGGTGAATGATGTTCTCGGCCAGATCGTGCTCGCCGGCGGAGATGAAGATCTTGGTGCCGGTAATGCGATAGGCGCCATCGGATTGCGGTTCGGCCTTGGTGCGCAGCAGGCCCAGATCGGTGCCGCAATGCGGTTCGGTCAGGTTCATGGTGCCGGTCCACTGACCGGCGATCATCCTGGGCAGGTAGAGCGCCTTTTGTTCCTCGGTGCCGCCGATCTCGATGGCTTCGATGGCGCCGCTGGTCAGGCCGGGATACATGGTGAAGGCCATGTTAGCCGACGCCATCATTTCGTTGATTGCCAGCCCCAGCACGTAGGGCAAGCCTTGGCCACCGTATTTCGGATCGCCGATCAGGCCGGTCCAGCCGCCCTCGATCAGGGTTTTGTAGGCGTCCTTGAACCCCCTCGGAGTCGTGACCTTACCGTTTTCCAGCCGACAACCTTCCCGGTCGCCGACCTTGTTCAACGGTTGCAACACTTCCTGGCTGAGCTGGGCCGCGCCTTCCAGAATGGCGGCGACGGTTTCCGGGGTGGCCTCGTCGAAACCGGCCAACACCCCCTGATAGCGCTCGATTTTAAGCAATTCATGCAAGATGAACTGGATGTCGCGAACGGGAGCGGTATAGCTGGGCATGGGTGTAATCCTGGGTTGCGTTGATATTTCAATAAGTTATGGACGAATCGCGCCATGCTGGAAATCGTAAGCGCAAAAATTAGAACAATCACTCTAAACAGGAAATAATAGCCAGATAATTCAATTTGTTGACGTGAAAATTGTACTATTTGGTCATCCGGCGACCCGTTTGAACAAATTCCGGCGGCAAGGGTTGCGACAGACCCCAACCATCGATACTCGGCGGGTTCAAGCCCAGAATGGAAAATCCCCAATTCGGGCGGCGGATCGAGGATTTTTAACAACCACTCGAACCAGGCCAGCGTCCTATGAACTCGGGACTGGCAACAGAGCGTCCTCGCCCACCTCGTCGGTCCACACAGTGAACCGCTCCAGCCGGCTGGGGCCGAAGGAGGTCAGCAGCGCTACATCGGCGGCGTCGTGGCCGTGGGCCATCAGCACCCGGCCGATGCGGGGGATGTTGTTACGCGGGTCGAAAGGATACCAGCGCCCACCCAGATACGCCTCGAACCAGGCGCTGAAATCCATCGGACCTGTCACCGGCACCCCGATGTCGCCTAGATACCCAGTGCAATACCGCGCCGGGATGTTCAGGCAACGGCAGAGCGTAACGGCCAGATGGGTAAAGTCGCGACAGACGCCGACCCGCTCCTGGTAGGCTTCGTAAGCGGTGCGGGTCTTGCGAGCCTGCATGTAGTCGAAGTCGATGTGGCGATGCACGAAGTCGCAGATCGCCTGCACCCGCGCCCAGCCTTTCGGTACGGCGCCGAACAATTGCCAGGCCAGATCCACCATTCGATCCACCTCGCAATAGCGGCTCGGCATCAGAAATGTGAGCGTCGCATCCGGCAAATCGTGGATTTCGTGCTGTTCGGCGGTGAGATTCCGCGGGTCCGGCTGGCCGCTGTCCTCGACCACGACGTCGTTCCAAAATCGGATGGGACCGGTGGGAGCCAGTACACGACCGCAGCAGTTTCCAAACATGTCGGTATATTCGCCGACCCGCACCGGCGGCTCGACCAGTAGATAGTCGCCCCGACGGATCGAGGGTCCGCGCGAGGGATGAAGGTAGAGCATCACGATGATCGGCGTCGGCGCCGGATGCTCAAAGATGATGTCGTAGCCGGCCCGGATCAGCATGGGAATTCCTTGGGGTGAAGAGAAGCAGGGATTGGCGAATTTCCAGGATCGGTGGATCAATCGGCCAGCCACTGCCGAATCTGTTCGTAGGCTTCAGGCCGACTGAGCATGTCCATATGGTTCATGCCATGGCCGATCCACTGTCGGGCCGGCGGAAACTCCAGGGTCCGGTTTGGGTCCGGATGGCGGCCGAGTGCGCTGTTCACGGAGACTAGTCCGTCGCCGAGCAGACGCTCGCCAAACCCTCCGTTCTCCTTGGCCAGAGTCGCGGCCAGCGCATGACAGCGCACGCCTGCCGGCAGGGGAACCGGACACCGTCGGTCGCCCGAGCGCTCAAAGCGATCGCGCCCCGCCCAATCCTCGTCCAACAGGTTACCGTGGCGAAGATCGGTAATGCCGGCGCTGCGAATCTTGCCCAGACGGGCGAACGGGGCGGTGTAGGGACTGATCCCCAAGAGGAGATCCACCCAGTGGCCGCCGCGCTCCAGCGGTGCGCCGTGATGCGGCGTGCCCAGGAAGACCATCTTCCGCAGATGCCGGAGCCAACCGTGAGCCGCCAGACGCCCGTAATGGCAGGCGCTCCGGGCAACCAGTCCGCCCATGCTGTGGCCGATGATCGTCAACTCCTCCAACGGCGTCGGCCATTGTTGCGCCAGGGTTTCGAGCATATCGGCAAATGCCCGCCCGTTGATGGAAACATGGCGACCGCTGTTGTAGCACAGAAAAACGGGCGTGTATCCCAGATCGCGGGCCAGCGCGGCCCCGTGATCGTGGCCCTGTCGCCGCCATTGTCGATCGTTCATGCACAGGCCATGCACCAGCACGACCAGCTTGCCCGTGGGTGGCGAGGAGACCGTGGCCAAGGACTGAGAGTCCAGGTTCAAGGGCTGTCCGTCCCGACGCAGGCGCATGGGAATAGCCAGCGAATTTCCGGAAGCGGCCAGGTAGTCGCCCAGCACGCCGTTCAGCGCCGCCAGCACGGCCTCATACCCGGGCGATGCGTCCGGTTCGCCCAGCAAGGGAGCTAGTCGGGCGAGGACGACATCCATTCCGCCGCCCACCCAATGGGTCACTCCACGGATGCTTCGATAGACCAGTCCTGTGATGCCGCGCGTGGAACCGGGCGCCGGCGTACCCAGAATGGCCGGAACACGGACGATGTTGTGATGCACGGTTTCCACCAGATCGGTCACGCCGGTGGTGGCGGCAATCGCCAATCGGCCGATTCCACACAGGTCGGATATGCGAAACCTGGGGTTCTTGATCACTGCGCTTATCCTGTCCAGACGGCTGACCGAAATTGAAACGCCGCAACCAAAACATCCAACCGTTCCGCTCGTACTCATCCGCGCGAACGGCGAGACGCCCGCTATTGAGCCCTGGGGAGGAGTGGCGTCGAGGAAAATAAAATAGCCCGGCTTCGCCGAGCAATTTACATCAGTTCCAATCCTTAATGCTTAGTCCATGGAGCGGATATTGGCTGCTTGCTTACCTTTGGGTCCAGTGGTTACATCAAATGAAACCTTCTGGGCTTCCCTAAGGGTCTTGAACCCTTGCCCCTGAATGGCCGAGAAGTGCGCGAACAAATCCTCGCCACCATCATCCGGGGAAATAAAACCAAAGTCCTTTGCTTCGTTAAACCATTTAACGGTACCACTTGCCATGTCTTTAATATCTCGAAAAAGATTGAAAAAAATCGGGCAGCCGCTCGCGGGCACAAGATAGATGAGGAACGGCTTTGTTGCACAAATCGGAAAATTTCTAGCAATATCAATTTTTTGTAAATTTAACGATGTTGTGCATTTTTCTTGAAGACCAATCAGTTAGAAGTATTTATGCAACAACGCCATGAGGCACTGACGAACCGAATACCGAATTAAGAAGGGTTTGCAGCGGATGGGCAGATAACCTATTTAAAAATATTACGATAATCACTATAGGGCACGGAACAAGATAAAACAAGCTTTGGTAGCTGACGCAAAGTGGATGAACTCAGCGGCGATGGGCGGACGCGCAACCGGATCAAGGCGCGGGGCCACTAACAGCGCCTTGATTAGCGTGAACGTTGGTCACAAAAGACGCACGCTGTCCGGTTTCGCCCTCGAACGGTTTTCTTAAACAGCAGCCTGAAGCGCGCCCCAACCGATGCTTCATCAAAGCGCCGTTACCCGCACATCGACAGTCAGCATTGGAATCTGGCCCTTGGGACCCACAAAGCTGCCAGCGACCGGTGGCACCGCTTCCGGATGGCGGGCCACCGCGACCGGAATATGCCGACTTCCCGTCAGTTCGCCGGCGGTGGGATCGAAACCCTTCCAGCCCGGACCGGGCAGATACACCTCCGCCCAAGCGTGCGTCGTCGCGCCGCCCGTCCCGAGTTCGGGAACGTGCGAATAACCGCTGACGAACCGGCTCGCCAGACCGAGAAAGCGGCAGGTTTCGATGAACAGGGTGGCGTAGTCGCGACAGGACCCGCTACGGAGGGCCAAGGTCCGCTCGGGCGGCTGCACGCCGGGCTCTTCGCGGACGACATACTTGAATTCCTTGGCGATAATCCGGTTCAGTCGATCCAGTAGCACGTAGGTTTCCATCCGGTCGCGCAGCAGATCCAGACTGTTGAACCAGTCGCGCACCGCCGGTTGCTGACCGGCGTACACCGCCTGCTGGAAGGGGGCGAGGTCGACTCTTTCTTCCTGATGGTACTCAAACGGAAAATGAACCGCGTAGTCCTCAACGATGAAATCGAGCGGCGCCACCTCGTAATGCTGGATGACCACCTCGCTGCCGATAGTCAATCGTTGCGCGGCTTCCTGAAAGCTGACCACCGCCACCGAATTGTCGAACACGTCGCGGTACCACTTGACGCGGTGGGCGGGCGAAATGTCGAGTTTCGACGCCTCTATGCGCACGTCGTGCCCCTCCCGCGGACGCAGCAGTAGCCGGTGCGGCAGCAGCGTCACCGCGCTGGAAAATTGATAAACGGTGAGATGCCTTATCTTCAAACGCTGCATGTTCCACACCCTACTGATTCAGTTTGGAATTCAGCTTAACACCAACCCCGGGCCGCCCGCGAATGCCGCTCCACTCCATGCCGGCGTCAAATGTAATCCTGATTAGCAAGATACTTCAGCCGGCCCTGTTTTGTGCCGAAAATCGGGCGTAAGCTGGCGTACCCTTCGCGCTGGAGTCCGGTCATGCCCATGAATCGCATCCAATTTCAACCCGGCTTGTCGCTGCCGGCGTTTC
>JAVMKH010000058.1:2382-30279 GCA_031732935.1 Candidatus Contendibacter sp. | reverse complement strand
TGAACCGTATGGAGGGCGGCTTGGGCGGAGAACGCGGCCCGGATTTCGTGCGCGCGGCGTATGCCGCTCTTGGCGCATAGCGAGTCGCCGCACGTATAGATCCCGAGGATCACCGGCCTGGGGTGATGTGTGGAGGATGTCCTCCCGCCGATCAGCTTCTGGTTTGGCGACTGGGGACCGCATGAATAGCGCCCGGAACAGCCAAAGCGCCCTAGCGGGTGTTCATCCCAGTCTGCTGGTAAAGCGCTGTTAAGTTACCCGCAGCGTTTGGAGTTCAGCGCTGTGAGCTTCGAACGGCTTTTTAGCCCTGACTGCCAGACCCAACTTGGTAGGGGCTACGGCCAGCAGCGACCTTTGCGGCAAGCATACCGGGCAAGGCGATCACCGCGAAGAGTGCCATGCCCAAGGGCCAAAGATTACCCAGTTCTCCATTGCGTACACACATGGCCAGGAACTGAGATTGAAAAACAACCAACGTCAATAAGATGGGGCTTTGAGGATAGCGAAAAGCCAGCATGGCCGAAATCCCTATGGCTAGGGGATAAATAGCCATCCAGTAGACAGAATCATCCCAAGGCTCGCGTTTCGTGGTGACCAGTGCCGCAAGGCCCCACAAAGCCATGCCCGCTAATACGGCAAGGATCACTGAAAGGTTATTTCGTTGAGTTTTCATGGTAATGCAGTCACCCCCGGAATCCACCGATGACGACGATGTCGCCGTTGACGTGGATGACAAGCGGTTAAGGTCGACGCGCTTGGCGGAGTTGGCAGATCAGCTCAGGATGCCCGCACCCCAGGGGTTATCAATCACGAACAGCCACCTGCCATCGGCCTGTTTGCGTAAAATATCCGATGACGTGCCTTCCATTTGCACAGGTTGGCCGTCTGGCCCCGTACCTTTTAGGGTCCATTTGACCGTCGAGAGCGCAAGGTCGCTGGCCGTGACAAACGTATGCTTTTCCGGGGTGAAGGTTGGCTTCATCGCCAAAAACCCGTTGAAGGCTTCCCGTAAAGCCGGATGGCCTTCAGCCACCTGACCAGGCTGTACCACCAGCGCGGCCTGTGGCTCGTACAAGGCTATAACCGCGTCGATATCACCCTGGTTAAAAGCGCGAAAGAATGCATGCAGCACTTCTTCTGGATTAGTGATCGGCATGGCTGCTCTCCTGTGTGCTCATGGTCAAAAAATCAAGGGGACAACCCTCTATGATGCTCACCCTTTACCCATTCGATCCTTTTGAGCCTCCAACCTGCTGTTGGTTGCATCCCATCGTTCACGCCCTGGTTTTCGTTCTTGCGGTGTCAGGAGCGGTTCGCATCAGCTACAGCGTTTACATGAGCTGATAGACATGATCAACCGAATTGTGGGTAGCGTATTTCTGCTGTTGGCACTGACCGTTGCGGGAATTCCCGTTTCGGCGGAGACCCTCACGGGCCGAGTGGTGAGCGTGATTGATGGCGATACCTTGACAGTGTTGATGGCTGGGAATCGGCAGGTGAGGGTGCGGCTGGCGGGAATCGACGCGCCGGAACACGATCAGCCGTTCGGCCAGCGCAGCCGGCAAAGTTTGGCGGAATTGGCGCTCAACGGGTTGGCGACGGTGGCGGTGTGGAAAACCGACGACTACGGGCGCACCGTCGGGACGGTGACGGTCGCTGGAGTCGATATGGAAGCCGAGCAGGTACGGCGCGGGTTGGCGTGGGTTTATCGCCACTACAGCGACGATGCCCGATTGCTGGCGCTGGAAGCGGAGGCGAAAGCGGCCCGGCGCGGGTTGTGGGTCGACGCTAACCCGATCCCGCCTTGGGATTGGCGACACGGTGAAGCCGGGGTGGTCCACCCAGAACCAGCACCGGTCCGGCCAGAAAGAGCGTGGCGCTGCGGAGCGAAACGCACCTGCCGCGAGATAACGTCGTGCGAGGAAGCGCGGTTCTATCTCACGCAATGTGGGGTAGGGCGGTTGGATGGCGATAAAGATGGGACGCCGTGCGAGGCGCTGTGTCGGTGATGGAGAATTTGCAGGTGGCAGTGCAGCAACTTTTTAGATGCTCTCTTCAAAATAATCGCTATCAATTTTCTTAACTGGATACAGCGAAACTGTGGAAACACCCACGTCATACTCAATCATAAAACTGGTCAGTTGTTCACCATCAATTAAAACAATCTTGCTGCCGATCTGAGAAACATAATTTCGAGCATCATCTGTAAATCTGGACGTAGTAATAAATATTCCTTTGTTTGCTCTTTGAGCCTGAAGCGCTCCCGCAAACTGCATGACATCTGGACGACCCACCGGATTGTTATCCCAACGCTTCGCCTGAATGTAAACAACATCTAGGCCAAGTTTATCCTCTTTTATGATTCCATCTATTCCACCGTCACCACTTCGGCCTATTGCCTTACCGGCATCAGCACGCGAACCGCCATAACCCATTTTGACGAGCAGTTCCACAACGACTCGCTCAAAAAAAGCTGGCGATGTTTTCTTTAGTCTGATGAGCAATTCATCAGCTAATTCGTTGCGGAGGTTTTCATACGCAGTTTCTAATGCCTCTGATGGGGTTGCTGTTGGTGCGTCGGATGTAATTTTAAGCTTGTCAATGTTGTCACCGGCTCTTGTTCCTTTTAACTGTTGAAATTCAATAAATTCCCGATACTGCTTGAGAAGTTTTACGTTTATGACTTTAGGTTGTTTTTTTAGAAGATTCTTTCCACGGTCGGTAATCCGATAGAACCCTCTACGAGTTGCCTCAAGTAACTCAGCTTTTTTCATGTAAGTCGAAGCCCAACCAACGCGGTTAATGAAGGTTGTCTGTATTCCGCTTGGGAGCATCTCCTTTAAGTCATCTTCAGTAAGATTTAATTCCTTTGCCAAAGTTTCCACAGCTTCACTGGTTGATATTTCAGTTCCTTTTTGCGCCGCAAATTGGAGAAGCGGTAACATTATGCTCTGATAATCTGGAACGGCCATTTATTTGTTTATATCCCTTTTGCATATTACCCGTTAAACGCCCCGGGCGAGGCCAGGTAGGCGATCTCCTCGGCGGTGCTGGCTCGGCCCAGTGGAGTGTTGCGATGCGGAAACCGGCCAAAGCGCGCAATCAGGTCGCGGTGATGACGGGCGAAACGCAGACTGTCTTCCAAGCCGGGTTGCTGGTACAGCCGCACCGAGCGTTCCTGATCGGCCAGCGTTTCACTGTGCATGAACGGCAGATACAGGAATTGCCGCTGAATCGGCGGCACGGCCTGATCGAAACCGCAAGCGATGGCACGGTCCGCGACCGCGCGGGCGGCGGCTTCGGTGGCGAAGCTCTCCGCCCGACCCCGAAACAGGTTCAGCGGGAATTGATCCAGAACGATCACCAGCGCCAGCGCGCCCTCGGGCGTCGCCTCCCATTCCGCCAACTGGCCAGCCGCCGCTGCTCGGTAGGTGGCCAAAAAGCGCGCCCGCAGCGCTTCGTCAAAATCTGGGGTGGAGGCAAACCACAACGGTTGAGTTGCCTCCGCGAACCAGAACGCGAGGATCTCGTTGGGGTGGGCGATATCGGTGGCTAACAGGTTCATCGCGGAGATTGCTTCCAACAAAGTAGCTGGAACGTTATCAGGACAGCGCGGCGGTAATTTCGTCCTGCATAGCCTTGACGACCGCAACCGGGTCCTTGGCATCGCGAATGGGACGGCCCACCACCACATGATCGGCGCCGTTGCGAATGGCGGCATACGCCGACGCGACGCGCTTCTGATCGTCGGCCTGAACGGCATCGTTAGTGCCTGGCCGGATGCCAGGCGTCACGATCAGGAACTTGTCGCCTAGCCCATCGCGCAGCCGGGGCACTTCCAACCCCGAGGAAACCACCCCGTCGCAACCGAGATCAAGGGCTTTTCGGGCGCGATGGTAGACCAGTTGTTCGATGGTACCGGTCAAGCCCATCTCCCGCATGTCGGACTCGTCGAAGCTGGTCAGCACGGTGACAGCCAGAATTCTGGCGTCGCCTCGCTCTTGCACGGCGGCGCGTAAGATCGGGTCGTTACCGTGGACGGTGATGAAGGTCGCGCCCCGATGCTTCAGCGTCCGAACCGCCAGCGCCACGGTTTCCGGGATGTCGAAGAATTTCAGATCGACCATGACCTTGTGACCGCGCGCCAAAATCGTCTCGATGACCGGGAACCCGCCAGCGAGAAACAGTTGCAGGCCGACCTTGTAAAAATTCACGTACTCGCCCAGCCGATCCAGCCAACGTTCGGCCTCGCCTGGGGAATCAACATCGAGCGCGAAGATGATACGTTCATTCAGTGGAATATTTTTTGCCATAATCAAACTCTGGGTGGGACAGCGCGAAAGGGCGGCATTGGACCGTCGGCGGATAGGGTAATCGTTGCCCGCCGATGGAACAATGCGCCCTTGGCCGTTTCCCCACCCATTCGATCCCAAGTGGTCGCGCCGCCCCGCCAACCCCCAGACACGAGCAGCGTCGTCATGAACTGGACTCACACCGTACTGACCGAGCGATTCGGCATCCGCTACCCCATCATCCAAGCCCCCATGGCCGGTGGACCGGGCACGGCGCGCTTGGTGGCGGCGGTATCCAACGCCGGTGGACTGGGCTCCCTGGCCGGCAGCTCCCTGCACCCCGAACCGCTGCGGCAAGCCATCGCCGAAGTGCGCGCCCTCACCGACCGGCCGTTCGTCGTAAACCTGGCCGTCATCAGTCCACCCAAGGTCGATCCCGCCCGGATTGCCCATGTCCAGGAATTACTAGCGCCGTACCGCGCTGAATTGGGGTTGCCGCTGGACCCTCCCGCGCCGCCGCCCCCGCCGGAATTCGAGGAACAACTGGACATTCTGTTGCAAGAGCGCGTGCCGGCCCTGAGCTTCATCTTCGGCGCGCCGGACAACGTGTATCTGGATCTGCTACGGGATGCTGGAATCGTCACCCTGGGCACCGCCACCCACTTGCTGGAAGCCATCGTGCTGGAGGAAAGCAACGTGGATTTCATCATCGCCCAGGGCGCCGAGGCTGGAGGCCATCGCGGTACCTTCGTCGGCCACCCCGAACAGGGCCTGGTTGGAATCCTCACCCTGGTGCCGTTGCTGGCCAAACATGTCGCGGTGCCCATCATCGCCGCCGGCGGCATCATGGATGGGCGCGGCATCGCCGCCCTTCGGGTGTTGGGCGCGGCTGGCGTGCAAATGGGTACTGCTTTTCTAGCCTGCCCGGAAAGCGGCGCTCACCCCGCCTACCAGGCGTTACTGCGCCAGGGCAGCGAGATCGCCACCACCCTGAGTCGCGTGTTCACCGGTCGCCACGGCCGGGTATTGCGCAACCGGCTGGTCGACGAATTGCGCGCCCACGAAGCCGAACTACCCAGCTTTCCCTTGCAGTTGCTGCTGACTCAAGATTTGCGCCAAGCGGCCGCCGAACGAAGCTTGACCGATTTCATGGCGCTGTGGGCCGGCCAAGGTTGCCACTTGTGCGAGGATCGCCCAGCGGCTGAACTGATCAAATCCTGGGTGGAACAAGCAACCGCTCTGTTGGGAAACGGAAACCCGCCAGCGCCGGTTGCTTCGAAACCGGAATCGGAACCAGAACCGCAATTGGAACTAGAGTTGGAATCGGAACTAGAACCGCAATTGGAACCAGAGTTGGAATTGGAACCAGGATCGGAACTTCCAACGATATCGGAACCCGATCAGGCTGGGCCACCTTGATCGCGAATGGGTCACCTAAGAACGCTCGCGCCAGAGCCGGGCGAGATACTCGGTGCACTCCTCGGCGGGCAACGGCTTGCTAAAGTGATAGCCCTGCGCCATATCACAGCCCTGCTCGCCCAAAAACCGCAATTGCTCGGGGGCTTCCACCCCTTCGGCCACCACGGTCAGTCGCAAGCTCTTGCCCATCTGAATGATGGCCGTGGCGATGGCGGCATCGTCAGGATCGCCGGGAATATCCCGAACGAAGGATTGGTCGATCTTGATCCGGCTGACTGGGAATCGCTTGAGATAGCGTAGACTGGAGTAGCCGACGCCGAAATCGTCCACGGCGAATCGCACCCCGCCGGCTCGAAGCCGGCGCATGGTTTCGATCATCTTGTCGGTATCCCGCATCAGCAGGTTCTCGGTAATTTCCAGCTCCAGCCAGCGCGGTTCCAGGCCAACCGATTGAAGCGCATCGATCACCTGGTTTTCCAGATCGGGTTGCAACCATTGCCTGGCGGACAGATTGACGGAGACCGACAGCGGCGGCAAGCCGGCATCCTGCCAGCGGCGGCCCTGGGCGCATGCGGCGCGCAGGGTCCATTCCCCGATCGGACCGATCAATCCCGTTTCCTCGGCGACCGAAATAAAACGGCCCGGCGGGATCAGGCCGCGCTGGGGATGTTGCCAGCGGATCAGTGCTTCCACCCCCACTGGCCGACCGGTCGCCAGCTCGATCTGGGGCTGATAATGCAGCACGAACTCGTCTTGCTCCAAGGCTTGACGCAATTCGTTGCTTAGCGTGAACAACTCCGACACGCGGACGTTCAGTTCGGCGGTGAAAAAGACATAGCCGGCACGGCCATCCGCCTTGGCCTGGTACATCGCGCTGTCGGCGAAGCGGATCAGCGTCGGTGGATCGGTGGCGTCCAGCGGATAAATGCTGATCCCAATGCTGGCGCCGACATGCAGCACCTGCTGGTTCAACGTGAACGGCGCGCGCAATGCTTGCAACAGATGCTCGGCCACCCAGCCGGCCTTGGCGGGCTCGGGAAGATCGGTCAGCACCAGAATAAACTCATCGCCACCCTGACGCGCCAGGGTATCCTCTTGCCGGATGACACCGCGCAGCCGCTGACTGATCGCCTGCAACAACTGGTCGCCCATGCCGTGGCCTTGCGAGTCATTGATGGTTTTGAAGTGATCGAGATCCAGAAACAGGACGCCGACGCAATTTTGCTTGCGCTGAGCGGCATGCAGCGCCTGAGCCAGGCGGTCGAGCAACAGGGTGCGGTTGGGCAAGCCGGTGAGCGCATCGTGGGTAGCCAGATGATGGATACGTTCCTCGGCACTCTTGCGCTGGTTTTCGCGTTCGAACAGATCCAAGGCAAAGGAGACTTCACCAGCCAGTTGGGTCAACAAATCGGTGAGGTCCGCGTTGAAGAAGTCCCGTTCGGCCGCATAGGCGCTCAGACAGCCGACCACCTGATTGTTCCGGCGCAACGGAAACGCCGCGCCAGCTTGAACCGCCAATTCCTTGGTGAGAGAACGCCAGTCCTGGAGACTAGGATCGTCCAGAAAGTTGTTGCAAACCGCCGGAGCGCCTTGGCGAAACGCAATGCCGGTGGGACCCCAGCCTTTGGGGAGACCGAGGGCGCTGGGGGCGTGGATGTTGGTTAGGGAAGGCAAGTGCCCGGACGCCACGCCGGCATGGGCCGCCCGCTGGAACATACCGGTGGCCGGATCGACAAACTCGATCATGACGACCCGGATCTGATCCAGATCGACCACGATTCGGCAGATTTGCCAAAACAGTTCCTGGGGATCGGAGCAACGCATGATGGCGGCGCTGGTGCGACCGAGCGCAGCGTAGCAATGGCTCAGGCGTAAGATCTTTTGCTCGGCCTGCTTGAGAGGGGTCATATCGCGGACGGCCGCGACCGTGATTTCATAGCCCTTGTAAGTAAAGTGCCGCACCCAGAGATCGGCCGGAAAGATCGTGCCGTCCTTGCGGCGTTGCGGATAGTCGGTAAACCGTTTCGACACGGTGCGCGGCATTTCGCCGCCAGCGCCGTTGCCAGCAGTTAGATCGCGGTCTCGCAACGCCAACAACTCGTCCCGGCTGTAACCGTACAACCTGCAGGCCGCCGGGTTGACATCAAGGATGCGTCCGTCGCGGTTGTCCAGCATCAGGATCGCGTCGCCGACGGCGGCGAACACGTTACGATACTTCAGCTCGCTGGCGCGCAGCGCCGCCTCGATCTTCTTTCGCCGGGTAATGTCTTCCTTGACCGCGACGAAATGAGTGATGCCGCCGTTGTCGTCGCGGATGGGAGCGATCGAGGCCAATTCCCAATACAGGGTGCCATCCTTGCGTCGGTTGTGGAATTCACCCCGCCATTCGCCGCCGCCGGTGATGGTTTGCCACAGCCGAGCGTACTGTTCGGGCGTGGTTTTGCCCGATTTGAGGATACGCGGGTTGGCGCCGATGGCCTCGGTTCGAGAGTAGCCGGTGATTTCGACGAACTTTGGGTTGACGTACTCGATGGCTCCGGCGCGGTCAGTGATGACAACGGTGTTGGGACTGTGCTCGATGGCCAGGGAAAAAAGTTGCAGCATTCGTTCCACTTGGCGTCGCTCCTGGATTTCCGCCGCCAGTTGGTGTTGCTGCCGGAAAAAATCCTGAGCCAACCGGGCCAGTTGACCGAATTCGGTGTTCTGGTCCACCAGGGGAACCAGCAAGGCGGGATCGCCAGCGCGCAGGCTGCGAGCCAGACGGTCCAGCGGCCTGTTCACCCCATGCAGCAGGATGACCGCCAAACCGATCAGTAACAGCAGACCACCGTAAAGCACGAACCGGGTCGCGGTCGGTTCCAGGGCCAGTACCCCAACCGCGAACAGGGCGATCACCAGGATCAACAGCCCAAGGATGCAAAACCGGATCGAGCCGATCGGCGCCTTCATGACGGCATTCCATGTCGCGGGGTGGTGGCCCAGGCGGGTTGTGGCCGATGACCGAACCAGGCGTCGGCGCTGTACAGGGCCAGCGCCAGCCAGATGCAGCCGAACGCGGTCAGATGGATGGGAGTGAACGGTTCGCGGTAGAGCGCGACCGCCAGCAGGAATTGCAGGGTCGGGGTCAGGTATTGAATCAAACCGACGGTGGACAGACGCAACAGTCGGGTGGCCTGAAGAAACAGCAGCAGGGGCGCGACGGTGACCGGACCGGCGGCCAGCAACAACAGATCGGTTTGGCTGTTCACGGCGCCGAGCGCGCCACCGCCGAGTGCCGCAAGGCTCGCCAGAAACAGCAGGGCAAGGGGGACTAGCAGCAGGGCTTCCACGCACAGCCCCAAAGTCGCGGCGTGTCCCGCCTTCTTGCGCAGTAACCCATAACTCCCAAAGCTGAACGCCAAGGTCAGGGAAATCCAGGGCAACACACCGTGACCGACCACCAGAACCAGCACGCCAATGGCGGCGAGGGCGACCGCGATCCATTGGCGTGAATTCAGCCGTTCGTGCAGGAACAACACGCCCAACAGTACATTGACCAGTGGATTGATGTAATAACCGAGGCTGGCTTCCAGAATCCGCCCGTGCTGCACGGCCCAGATGTACAATAGCCAGTTGCTGGCAATCAGCAGGGCGGTCAGCAGGTAGAAGCACAGGCGGCGTGGGTTACGGAATTGAGCCTGCAAGGCCGACCATTGCCCTTGCGCCACGATCAACCCCAGCAGCAGCACGGCGGACCACAGCACGCGGTGCGCCAGCACCTCCAGGGCCGAAACATGGCCGAGCAGCTTGAAATAGATGGGGAACATCCCCCAGATGCCGAAACAGCCTAGCCCGCTCGCCACGCCGATCAAGGAAGCGTCGGGGGAACGAGGTGGGGGAGATGCTCTAAGTTGGACCATGCGCGCGGTCCGTCCCTCAGTCGGCCAGCACGGCGATGGTCCGTCCGCCGGCCAGCACCGCCAGCAACAGGAACAGCACGCCGCTGATCCGGTGCAACAGGGACAGCGGCAGCCGGTGCAACACCGCGCGACCGGCCAGCACGCCCAACGCCGAGACCGCCGCCAAGCCTAGCGTGCCGCCGACCCAGACCGGCGACGCGGCCTGGGTGCTGGCCAGACCCGCCACGGTCAGTTGGGTCTTGTCCCCCAGTTCCGCCAGAAAAATCAGCACGAAGGTGGATAGCAACACGCTCCGGCCGCTTTTCTCCTTAACTTCGACCGCTTCCGCTCCCGCGGCGCGCAGGGCCGTGACACCGAACGCCGCGAACAAGACCGCCACGATCATTGCCGTCAACCATTCGGGCAACCAAGCAGCGACGGAAGCACCAAACAGGACCGCTAGGAGGTTCAACAGCGCGAATGCCAGCACCGCACCGCTCAGCACCGGCAGCGGTGGATGACGGGCGGCCAGGGTCATGCAAACCAGTTGGGTCTTGTCGCCCAGTTCGGCCAAGGCGACCAGCCCCAGCGTGGTGAAGGCGGTGACAAAGAATTCATCCATTGGAAAAAGCCTGACCATCGAAGGTGGTCTCGCGGTGGGTCAGCGGCGACCCGACGACCCGGCGGCGCGGCCAGGAACGCGCGATTATCGGTTCTTGATAGGCATGATAGTAAACAATCCGGTGTTCGGCACGGGATTATTGGCCATTCGTCCGCAGACTGATCTACACTCGAAACTAGTGACCATTTTGGGAGACAACTTCATGCGACGATTTTTGCTTCTGTTCCTGATCCCGCCAGCGCTGGCGAGCGCGGATAGCATCCGCTGCGGTGGCTATCTAGTGAATACCGGCGATTCCCAGTCACGGGTGCTGGAAGTTTGCGGCGAGCCGCAGAGCGCCCGGCAGGACGGTTTTATCGAGCAGGTGGTGCGTCGGAACGACGGCAACATCGTGGTCAGCCCGGTCTCGCCCAATCCCTATCCCAGCCCGCCCACCTACGAGGTCGAATCCCGCCGAGTCATTCCCGTCTACAAGTGGGAATACAACCTGGGACGTGGTACCTTCCTGAAAATCCTGACCTTCCATGGCGACACGCTGGTGGACATCGCCGACGGTCCCCGGCAGTAGCACCGCGCGCCGGTGGAGCCAGACGCGCTCATCCCAGGCTTTTCCTCCACAAGATCATCTGCGTGCAGCGAAACAACGCAATTTTTCGAGCTGTTCCCTCGTCGGTGACGACGGCATCCCAGACTTGCGTGTTGCGCCCGAGGTGTTGCGCGGTGGCGGTGCAGCCAACGCTGCCGCCGTCCCTGGCGGTTCCAAGAAAATTGCTTTTCAGTTCGATGGTCGTGAACGATTCCGCCCCCTCGGGCAAGTGAGCGATGGTCGCGTAACCACAGGCCGTATCCGCCAGCGCCACCACGCTCGCCGCATGCAAAAAATTGTTCGGCGCGATATGCAATTTCTTGACTTCCATCCGGCACCTTAATGTATGGAGAGCCAGTTCGATAATCTCGATACCCAGATAACCGGGCAGATATTCGCTGCCACGTTCGTTGAGAAGTTCAACCGTAATGTCGGAACGCAGTCTACTCATTACCTCTTCTCCTCGCAGTTCAATCAGTTGGGTTCCACCCAACGATCACATCACGCCGACGCCAACGACCTGACGACGGGCGCCTCCCGGATCGGCAAATTCACCAGGGCGGCCAGCGCGGCGAGAGTCATATCGGCGTACCACATCCAGCCATAGTCGCCGAACCGGGTGATGGCCAACCCACCCAGATAAGCGCCAAAGAAACCACCCAGCTGGTGCGAAAGCAAGGTCATGCCGAACAGGGTCGCCAGATAACGGACCCCGAACAGCTTGCCGACGATGGCGGCGGTTGGCGGCACCGTCGCCAGCCAGGTGAAGCCCAGACCCGCCGCGAACAGATAATAGGTGAGCGGCGTCCTCGGCATCAGCAAGTACCCGGCGATCAACAAGGCGCGCGAGCCGTACATGACCGCCAGGACGTATTTGCTGCGATACCGGGCGATGCACGAACCGGCGTAAAGACTCCCGAAAATGTTGGCCAGTCCGATGATGGCGAGCGACCAACTGGCGACGGAGGGCGGCAAGCCGCACAGATACACTTCGCCCGGCAGGTGCGTCACCAGAAAGGCGATGTGAAATCCACAGGTAAAAAAGCCGGCGTGAAGGAGCAAATAGCTTGAATTTCTCAAGGAATCGCCGACCGCCTTTAGCACTCCCGAATCCGGCCCGACGTGTTTGACTGGCGCTTCCGCCTGTTTCGTCAATTGGCCAACGAAAGGCAACGCCGCCAACGTCACCAGCGCCATCGTCCCCATCGTCCCCATCCAGCCGATGGTCTGAATCAATTTTTGCAAGATCGGCGCAAACACGAACTGACCGAACGAACCACCGGCGTTGATGACCCCCGCCGCCGAGCCATGCGCCACGGCCGGCAACCGCCGGGCAGCGGCGCCGATCAAGACGGAAAAACTCGCCGCCCCCGAGCCCATGGCCGACAATAGACCGAGTGAGACGACCAGGCCAAATCCCGAGGTCATGAACGGCGTTATCGCGCTACCGAGGGCCATCACCACCAGGCCGCCGATCAAGACCGCGCGCGGACCGAAGCGGTCGGCGAGACCACCCGCGATCGGCTGAATCGCTCCCCAGGCAAATTGCCCGACGGCGAGAGCAAAACTGATCGTGGCAATTCCCAACCCAGTCGACAGCATCAAGGGATTGACGAACAGGCCGAGCGACTGACGCACGCCCATGGTCACCATCAGAATCCCGGCGGCGGCCAGGGTGGTCACCAGAACGTCGGGTTTTCTCAATGCACGAAACATGACCCGTTCTCCCAAGCCACGGCCAATCGCGATCAGAATACAAGAACTGTAGTCCTAAACATCGCGATCATCTCGTGGTGAAAGGCGTGATTCCATCCCGAACCACGCGGGTTGCTGGCGCCACCCGTCCTCATTCCAGCTTCAGCGGCGCCGGTTTCAGCACCATCGCGCTCAAGGGCGACAAGTCGAGAACGATGGAGAAGGCAAAGCCATGGCTGGAAAACTCCTCGGCCACCACCCGCCGGTCGGGCAGCGTCTCGCCGGAACCGCCGTACTCGCAAGCATCGCTGTTCAACAACTCACGGTACGCGACCGGATACGGCACGCCAATGCGGTAGCGCGGATAGGACTGGTCGGAGAAGTTCAGTAGGACCACCACCGCCTCGCGTGGGTCACGGGCCTTGCGCACGAAGGCCAGCACGCCGGTCTCGGCCGCGCCCGCGTCCAGCCATTCGAAGCCGGCGGCGTGAAAATCCACCTGATGCAGCGCCGACTCTTGCGCGTACAACGCGTTGAGATCGGCCACGAACCGTTGCAGACCCCGATGCGGGGACTTGCCGCGCGGCAGCTCCCACTCCAGGCCAGCGTCGTGATTCCATTCGCTGGGCTGACCGAATTCCCGCCCATGAACAGCAGCTTCTTGCCGGGATGGCCGTACATGAAGGCGTACAGCAACCGCAGGTTGGCGAATTGCTGCCGCTCGGTGCCCGGCATCTTGCCCAGCAGCGACTTCTTCAGATGCACCACTTCATCGTGCGACAGCGACAGGATGAAATTCTCGCTGAAGGCGTAGACGATGCCGAAGGTCAGCTTGTCGTGATGGTGACGGCGATGGACCGGCGCCTTTTCCATGTAGAACAGCACGTCGTGCATCCAGCCCATGTTCCACTTGAACCCGAATCCCAGTCCGCCCATGTCGGTGGGCCGCGACACGTTCGGCCAGGCGGTGGACTCCTCGGCGATCATCATCACTCCGGGAAACCGCGCGTGGACCACCGCGTTGGTATGCCGGAGGAACTCGATGGCTTCCAGGTTCTCGTTGCCGCCATACCGGTTGGGAATCCAGTCCTTCTTGGAATAATCCAGGTACAGCATCGAAGCCACCGCGTCCACCCGCAGCCCGTCGAAATGAAAAGTGTCCAGCCAGTACAGAGCGTTGGCGATGAGGAAATTTTCGACCTCGTGGCGGCCGTAGTTGAAGATCAGCGTGCCCCAGTCGGGGTGCTCGCCCTGGCGGGGATCGGCGTGTTCGTACACGCAGGTGCCGTCGAACCAGGCCATGGCATGGGCGTCCTTGGGGAAATGGGCCGGCACCCAGTCCAGGATGACGCCAATGCCGCTCTGGTGGCAACGATCGATCAGTTCCATCAGATCGTCCGGCCGGCCATAACGGGCGGTCGGCGCATAGAAGTTGGAAATCTGATAACCCCAGGACGGCCCGTAGGGATGCTCGGCCAGCGGCAGAAATTCGATGTGGGTGAAGCCCATTTCCAGTACATAGGGAATCAACTGGTCGGCCAGCTCTCGATAGGACAGAAACTCGCCGTCGGGCTTGCGCCGCCAGGAACCGGCATGGACCTCGTAAATGGCCACCGGTTGTTGCCAAGCATTACTCCGCGCCCGCCGCTCCATCCATTCGCCATCGCGCCAGACGTGCTTGCCGGCCCGGTCGTAGACCACGCTGGCGGTGCCGGGCGGAACCTCGGTATGGAAGGCGAAGGGATCGGTCTTCAGGAAGACATGACCGTTGCGGGCCAGGATTTCGAATTTGTAGAGAGCACCCTCGCCCAGGCCGGGCACGAACAGTTCCCAAATCCCCGAGCCCGGCCGCAGTCGCATCGGGTGGCGGCGGCCGTCCCAGTGGTTGAACGCGCCGACCACGCTGACCCGCTGGGCGTTGGGGGCCCACACCGCGAAGTTGATCCCGGCCAGACCGGCGACCTGGCAGGGATGCGCCCCCAGTTTTTCGAAAATCTGGTAGTGGTTGCCCCCGGCGAATAGATAGCAGTCCTGATCGCCGAGATTCGAGAATTTGAACGCATAGGGATCGGCGAAAATGTGGTGCTGGCCCCGCTCGATCGCGCTCAGCCGGTAACGCAACGTATCCGGGTTGGCGACGACGAGGGCCTCAAACAACCCCCCGTCGTACAGAGGCTGCAACGGATACAACAGGTTGGACCGACCCTCGGGCAGCAGGCAGGGGGTTTCCGCGTCCGGCAGCAGGGCGCGCACCACGCTCAGCCCCAACTCTCCCGCCAGTGGATGCGGTCCCAGCAGGCCATGCGGATCGGCATGGCGTCCCTGCGTCAGGGTGTGGCTTTCCGCCGCCGCCAGCGTGGGTCTAGGCGCGCTCTCCCGGATCAAGAACCGCAAACCCGTCTCACCCTCCACCGTCCCCAGGCGAGCGGCGTAGGTGCGAACATCGGTCCGCAGCGCGTCCACATGGTAGACCTGCCGCCAGAACAGGGCGTTGGCCACCAGAAAGTTGCTGACTTCCGGCCGTTCCAGAGCGAAGGCCAGCATCCCAGGCTCGCCGGGTGCATCCCGGTCGTAAATCCGCGTCCCGTCGAACCAGCTCAGTTCCTGGCCCTCACGCGGAATCAGCGGTGGAATCCAGTCGAGCACGACGCCGATGTCGTGTCGGTGGCAGGCATCGATGAACGCCATCAACTCCTCGGGCCGGCCATAACGTGGATTGGGCGCGTAGTAGCTCGCCACGGTTTCGCCAGCGGCCCAAAACACCAGTTTGACATGGGTGAACTTGCGCTCCAGCAGATACGGCAGAACCCGGTCCCGCAATTGGCCGTAACTGACGACCCGTTCCGGACCGGGCTCCGCAGCCTCGTCGAAGACCACTCGGTGCGGGGTGACCGGCAATTCCCAGCCAGGCGTTTCCAGGGCGCGCGCCATCCAGGGACCGTCGCCCCAGTCGTGGCAACGCTGAATATCGCAGGTGAAGGCAGCGGTCTTGGGATAGACCTCGGCCCGGAACGCCAGTGGGTCGGACTTGAGAAACACCGCGCCTTCCGCGTTGCGAATCTCGTATTTATACAGCTCGCCCAAACCCAGGTCGGGGATGAACAGTTCCCAGACCCCGGACTCGTGCCGTTCCATCGGGTGGCGGCGCCCATCCCATTGGTTGAAGGTTCCAACCACGCTGACCCGACTGGCGTGGGGCGCCCAGAGCGTGAAATTGATGCCGGCGACGCCCTCCTTCATCCGCGGGTGCGCGCCCAACTTGGTGAACAGGGTTTCCAGGGTTCCCTGTCGCAGCGCCCGCCCATCGGCGGCGCTGAAGGACAGTTCGTGAATGGCGTAGGGGTCGTGGAAGGTCACGGACTGACCTCCGGCATCGAGGGCGACCAATCGGTACTTCAGCTCCCTCACGCCGGGAAAGCGAGCGGCGAACAAGCCGTCCGACCGCAATCGTTGCATCTCGCGTTTGCTGGCTCCATCGGTTGGCAGGATATAGGCGCGTTCGGCCCACGGCAGAAAGGCGCGGATGACTAGCGCCCGCTCCCCTTCAACATAATGAGGTCCCAGAATCGCGTAAGGCGCATCGTGGCGTAATTCGATGATTTTCCGAATCTGTTCTTCCAGCATTGCCCTTCCCTTCATTGGTTATGCCGCTGTCGGGATAACATAACAAATTTACGGGTTTATTTAGAACAGATTCACTCCGTCCAGGTGCGTCCAGGGGGAAAACTGGGGACCAACAAAAATCAAGGGCGACGCCCCGCCAGGCATCGCCCCCATCGATCACGAACGGGTGGGTTATTGCGCGGGCTGGGTCGGACCCGCTCCCGGGCCGCGCATCATCCGACGCATGGGCCCATCGGTGAAGAACTGGTCCATCACCTGCTTCTGTTCCGGATCGAGCGCGGCGTAAAGATCGCCCGCCGCCTTGGCCATGGCCTTCATGCTGGCCAGCCGTTGTTCCATGCCCTGGACCCGCTCCGCGAAATGGGCCATGGCGGTCGTCTCCCGGTCGCGCATTTCCTGCCGGATCTTCAACATTTCGGCATGATGGGCGTCCTGGGCGGCGAGGAAAGTTTTCCAGGCATTCTGCTGGTCGGGCTTCAGCTTGAGCCGCGCCTCCAGCAACTCCATGCGCTCGGCATGGAATTGCTGCATCATTTCCAGCCGGCGTCCGGGGTCGCCTCCCCTCCAGCCATGTCCCTTTGGACCGTCACCCATCGTCGGACAATCTTCCATGCCGCCACCCATCGGGCCGTGACCGCCCCAGGGGCTAGCAAGCGCGAGGGTGGTCAATCCCAAGCCCGTTACCACGGCGGCGGCCAGCAGGTTCTTACGTAGTGTGTTCATCGTTGTTTCCTCAAGGTTGGTTTGTTTCGGGGACTATTGGACGCCGCGCGTGTAACCGGGATTTTGCCAGGCACGGAATTTTGTAACGATTTGTAATACCGAATAGCGTTGATCTCAACCCAAACCCGCGACCGTTCGCTCCCGTCGCCAAGTTCATCGCGACTTCGACGGTCTTTCGCAGTAGGTTTTTGTTTTTACTGACGCCCGGATGCTGTTAATATTTACAACAAATCCGTGTGAATAAAACAACACACGACAAAAGTCGATAATCGCCGTGACGGGCTCGATGGCGGAAGCAATGGCTGGAGGGGCAAGACGATGTTGAGTGGAAAAAACAGCAAGCCGGTGGCGGTAGTCACGGGGGCCAATCGCGGTCTGGGTCTGGAAACGGCCCGGCAACTGGCCAAGCGGGACATCCGCGTGATCCTCACCAGCCGCAATGCCGGCAAGGGGGAAATGGCCCTGGAAAAACTGTTGACCGAGGGCCTGGATGTCGCGTTCCATGCGCTGGACGTGACCTTGGAAAGCAGCGTCGCCGATCTGGGTGGGTTCATTCACAGCCGCTATGGCCGGGTGGACATCCTGGTCAACAACGCCGGCGTCTATCTGGACAGTCACGGCTCCGAGGAAACCAGCAGCGCCAGCGTGTTCACCGCCAGCCTGGAAACGTTGACGGCAACCTTGAAGACCAATCTGTACGGCCCGTTGCTGCTGGCCCAGGAACTCACTCCGTTGATGAAGCAACAGCACTACGGCCGCATCGTCAACGTCTCCAGCGGCATGGGCCAGTTGAGCGACATGGAAGGCAAATCGCCCGCCTACCGGATTTCCAAGACCGCTCTGAACGCCCTGACCCGCATCCTGGCGGCGGAAACTCGGGGCTACAACATCCTGGTCAATTCGGTTTGCCCTGGCTGGGTGCGTACCGACATGGGCGGTCCCCAGGCCGAGAAAACGGTGGAGCAGGGCGCCACTGGCATCGTTTGGGCCGCGACCCTGCCCGACGACGGGCCGACTGGTGGCTTCTTCCGCGACGGCCAGCCGATTCCTTGGTAGGTCGCGCCGAAGGCGTTTTTGCCTGATCCCCAGCGATCCAGCCCATTGAAACCCGGTCCATGCCTTTCCCTTTCGCCCATCTGGCGAGAGGGAGGCTGACGACCCGCTAGGCGGAGTCCGTTTCCCAGGCCGCCAGCACCGCCTCCAGTTCCCCCAGCTCGCCGATTTCCGCATCCGGCCGAGGGCCGCCCGGCCAGTTTCGACCGGCGCGATTGACCCACACGGTGCGAAATCCGGCGTTTCGGCCACCGCCTACGTCGTGTTCCGGGTCGTCGCCGACATGGACGATTTGTTCGGGTCGCAGCCGCAGCAAGCGGCAAACCTCCTCGAACATCGGCGCTTCCGGCTTGGCCGCGCCGACATCGATGGCGTTGAGTGAAACACGGAATACATCGTCCAGCCCGATCAGCCGCAGATCCGCGTTGCCGTTGGAGAGCGACGCCAGGATATAGCGCCGGGCCAGCCGTTCCAGCGTGGGGCGCACCTCGGCAAAGGGTTCCACCGCGTTGCGGGCCATGAAGAACAGCGCGAACGCGCTTTCCACGTCGAATTCCCGATAACCGGTCCGCGCCGCCGCCAGATTCAGCGCTTCCTTGCGCAAGGCAGTGCGGTCGTGGGCAATTTCCGGGCGGGCGGCACGAACCTCGCCCGCCAGCTCGCGCAGCTCCAGCGGCGTGAATCGCTCCGGGATGCGCGGATAGCGCGCCGCCAGCCAGTCGTGCAGCAACCGCTCGGCGCGTTCGACCACCGGCCAGACTTCCCAGAGCGTATCGTCCAGGTCGAAGGTAATTGCCTTGATCATGTTAATTTTCGTATAGGCTCTAAGTGACTTCGAACCCGCGCCTCTCGATCAACAACCCGGCAAGCGGGCTACTGGAAGAGACGTAGGATGCAACAACCTCCGTCGCCAGAGCCAATATCAACCGGTTGCGCGCCAGCGCCGTTTCGCGCGTGGTGCGGCGCGCTTTCGGCGGGCAGGCGGTGATGACCAGCATCCGGCCGGTTGTCAGCGGTTCGCGTTCCTCGGCGGCCGGGCGATAGTCGGTCATGCCCCGCGCCAACACCTTGACCACGCGCCCCTTGCGCCGCAGCGCCGAGCGCAGCACCTGCTGCTCCAGCGGCGAGTGAAAGCCGCTGACGATGACACGCTCGGCCTTGACCCATTCCGGCACGCGGTCGAGGGTTTCGAGCAGGACGTGGCCGGGACATTCGCGGGAGGCGATGAGGCCAAGCAGCGGTTCCGCCAGCAGCGCCACCTCGCCAGCGCCGACGATTCGGGCGGCGAGTTTAGACCCGACGCGCTGGGCAATGTGAGTTGGCAAGATGACGGGCGCGGGCTTCATTCTTCCTCGTCGGCCCCGCCCATGCGGTATTTGATGTCGTAGTTGATAATTAAATCCAGCTCTTCATCGTTGAAACCATACTCAAAAGCCAATGCCTGGTCGATTTGGTCGACTTTAGACTTCGAACGAGAGGGGTAAAACTCTTGATAGCTCACGCCATCACGTCTAGTTTTGACGACTGAGTGACGCTTGTAATCATCCATCAATGCCGAAAATAATACAGGGTATTTGTCCGCACTTTCGGCAATTCCATAAGGGACTGGGAATGTAGAAATATCACGCAAAGCAACATTTCGCCCATTTCCGTAAACAATGAACCAGAGGTAGAACAATGAGCTGTTAATGATGGCGCCAACAAGACCTCGAAATTTGGCGTCTACCAAACCAAAATCTTTGAAATGGTGAACTGATCGTTGAGCAGATTCCGATGAGAAATGCGGCAAAAAATCCATTGACCGAATCCAATACAGAGGACTCCGATAATAGTAAATAACGGCTTGACTGCGAGAATTGTGAAAGCGTGCCGATGTCGATCCTGCTTGCTTCACCTTTCTTATGAGCGATATGAGCCGCTCAGAGCCTATCTTTGGAATGCTGCCGTCCACTCGAAGGTTAGATGTTTCAAGGTAGACGGTGGTATCAAAAAGGTGTGGTCTAAAGGCAGTATTCCAGCGAACAAGAGAAGTCGAATAAATGCTGAATACTTGATTTCCGACAACACTCAATAGAATTGCTACACGAATATGCTCAAGCCCATCAAACAATTTTCCCGGTCGATCATCATACGATGCCGACCACACTGACTTGGATTTAGTTGCATATAGTTGCTGTAGGGGAGACATGCGATCTGTGCATATCGAGGAGAGTTGAACGATCATTCCTGTCCGAGATCCTGCATGGCAAATCGCATAACTTCGCTCAATAACATAGGCGTAAAGATTTCCAGCGGTCTCTGTGGTGAACTCGTTAAGACGATATGTATTTCTGACTTTGCTGTATTCGATATAGGGCGGATTCCCAATCACCACATCGAACCCGCCTTCGCGCATGACGCCGTAGAACTCGGCGAACCAGTGAAACGGCTGGTGGCTGTCGCGCCACGCGGCGAAGTTCGCCCTCACCCCCGGCCCCTCTCCCGGAGGGAGAGGGGAGATATCGATGCCGTAGTCGCGGGCCAGATACCGATCCAGTTCCAAGCTCAGCGCGCTCAGCCTGTCGCGCAACTGGCGCTTGTCCTCCGCCGTGACCTTGCCGCCGTGCACCGTTTGCTGCTCCCGGAAGCGGTCGAACAGATCGGCCAGATCGGCAATACGGGCCTTGATTTCGGCGCGATGAACCTGGTCGCTGGCCAGCGTATTGGCGTCGTCGAACTGGGCTTCGGTGGCGTAGCCGACCAGCGTGTTGCCGGCGCGGATGTTGAAGTCGATGTCGGGCAGCGGTTCCAGGTCGCGCCCGGCATCCACCTGCGACACCAGCTTGAGAAAGAGGCGCAGCTTACAGATTTCCACCGCCTCGGCCATGATGTCCACGCCGAAGAGGTTGTGCAGGATGATGCTCTTGAAAATGTAGTAGCGGCGCGAGGGGTGCTTGTCCACTTCGGCCAGCACATTCTCAAAATCCGCAAACCCACGCATCATCCGCCTCCCCTCTCCCTCTGGGAGAGGGGTTGGGGGTGAGGGCGCACGGCTTTGCAACGCCTGCCAAATCACTTCAAGCACGCCTTCGGTTTCCGCAAGCACCTGATTATTCCAGAAACGCAGTACCCGTATGCCTTGCGCTTGCAGAAAGGCGTCCCGCTCAGCGTCGTAAGCATGATTTTCAGCGTGCTGCCCGCCGTCCAGCTCGACGGCGAGTTTGGCTTCGTGACAGTAAAAATCGAGGATATAAGGGGCAACGGGATGCTGGCGGCGGAACTTGCAACCGGCCAACCGCCGATCCCGCAACAACATCCAGATCAAGCTTTCCGCATCCGTTTGCTGTCGGCGCAATTCACGGGCGAAACGCAGGGTTTCGGCTGGAAGATTGCGATGGGCGCCCTCATCCCCGCCCCCTCTCCCAGAGCCAGTTGGAAAGGGAACGTTGTGTGGGCTTGCAGTTTCGGATGCCCTCACCCCTGCCCCTCTCCCAGAGGGAGAGGAGAGCTTGCGGGCATCCTCGACAAAACCTTCCATGCGTTCCAGGCAGGCTTCGTAGAGCGGCTCCAGGACGTTGAGCGCGGCGAACAGAAAGGCTCCAGAACCGCAAGTCGGGTCGAGGATGGTGATGCCGTGGCGGAATTTCTCGTTCGCCTTTTCCGGCACGCGCCCGACGATGGCCTGCCAAACAGCGCGCAACAGGTCGGGGCTGGTGCAGGTGTCGATCACATCCTGCATGAACTGGCGGAGGTCCAGATTCAGCGTGATGAGGTCGTCGGTGCTTCTCACCTCGCCCTGGGCCAGTTTGTCGCGCACGACCAGGCAGCGGGTGCGGCGCTCGACGTATTCGCGCCAAGTCTCGGTGGGCAGCGTGCCGCGCTCGCCGGTGGCGGTGTGGAAGACGGCTTCGCCCAGGTTGTATCGCCTGTCGAACATGCGCGCCTTGGCGTCCTTCATGCCGGTTTGCACGAAGTCAGGCAAGGCGGACTCAGGAACGACGTTGCCGGCGGCGTCGATGACGCCGGTTTTCATCGCCGGATAAATGTAGCGGTCGGGGTCGACCTGGAGCAGATTCCACACCGACGCCTCGCTGTCGAACGCCACCTTGCAGCGCGCGCGCGCCTGCTCGATCAGGTGCGGCACGACCGTATTCTTGCTGATGTATTCGGTGATGTCCTCCTTGGTGTAGTACGCCCCCATCTGTTTCTGGTTGATGTACTTCTCGAAGATGTAGCCAAGCACGTCGGGGTTGATCTCGTTGCCCCCGCGCAAGGGCCGGTCGTCCAGGTGCCAGTCCCAGGCGTCGAAGAAGGCAAACAGGCGCTCGAAAGCCTCGTCCGGGATGTCGATGCCGGGGTAGGCTGCTTCCAGTTCGTGCAGGGAGAAGAGGCCACCGTTCAGATAGGGCACATCGCCGATCAGGCGGGCGAGTTCAGGATTGCGCTCGGCCTTGGCCTGGCCCAGCCCCTCGTGAAAGAGCCGACGCAGAAACAGGCGGTAAAAGCTGTGGAACTGGCCCGTACCCACTATGGCCCGCACCTTCGCCAGCCGGTTGCGCAGATAGTTCTCGTCGCCATCCAGAAAGCCCTTCTTCTGGATGAAGTAGACGAACATCAGCCGGTTAAGCATCAGCGAGGCGTACCAAGAGCGGTCGGCGGCGGTGTCCAGCCCCTCGATGAATCCGGCGAAGGCTTCGTGCCGGGCCTTGAATTGGTCGTAGAAACTCCTGGAGATGCGGTCGCGGTCGAAAGCTTTGCGCAGACCGATGATCACGTCGGTCAGCGTGATGGCCTCTTCTTGTTCCAGCGACCAGACGATCTGGGAAAGTTTCTGCCGCAGGGATTCGCCGCTCTGCCCCTGATGCCAGGTGTGAGTGCGGGTCGTGGTGGGCTGACCCGGCGTCCGCGACACCCACAGCCAGGTGAGCATGGTTTCGCCCGCATCGGCGAACACCAGCAAATGTTCGTAGGCAAGCTTGGCGGCTTCCTGCTCGATCTTGAGTAGCACGGGGCGCGCGGGCACTTTGCCGGCGCCGTCCGGCGAGCAGCGGAACACGGTGACACCACGCTTGTGCGCCAGTTGGGTGAGCGTGAAGCTCTCGCCATTGGCCGTGATGGACTGTGGTTTGAACGTGGGGCGATCCCAGCCGAGTTCGTTGAACAGTGGCCCGAGCTTGAATTCGTTGAGCAGTTTCTGGAAGCGGGCGGCGTCAATTGTCATGTTCTGTTCTTTCCCTGTTGGCTCAGACTAGGCCCATCGAGCAGATGAGTTTAGGTTCCTTCTGCGGGTCTTGATCGTCGATCACGCACAGGCGACCGTCTTCCCGCAGGGAGAAAACGAGGTCGAGCAATGAGTGGTCGCCGATGCCGGCCTTGATCTGGCGATTCAGACTGTCGGTGGCCGACTGGTAGAGCGGATAGCGGTAGATCTCTTCCATCACCCGGTCCACGCGGCGCACGTATTCGTCGGTGATGAACAAGTCTCGCTTGTCACCTAGGCCGTTGCGATACCGTTTGAGCCGCTCGTAGGTCTTGAAGCGCACGCCGGAGGGGCGTCCCAGCGCACCGCCGAAGGATTTTTCTTCTTCGATGATATGCGCCAAGCCCTGTTGCGTGAGCGCATGATGATGCTCGGTGCGCGGCAGGGCGGGGGTATCCGCCGCACAGGCGGCTGCTTTCAGAATGGTGAGCTGGGACTGAGTGACCGGCTTGCCGGCCTCGTCCATCCACGCGAGCGCATCGTTGCCCTGCGCGGTGCGCATGTAGACCAGTACGCCTCTAGGCGATGCCGGATGGTGCTCGTGCGCCTTGGTGGCGTAGACCACGTTGGGCATGGCTTCGATCCTGGCGGCAAGCGAGGGATCGGCGTCCGTGGCGTTCTTCCAGATCTGGTAGGCGTAAGAGGCGAGGTCCACCTCGGTGTCGCCGTCGTCATCGAGAATGCCGTTTTTCTCGGTGTAGAGATCGCGGATGAGTTGCTCGTCCGTATCGTCGTCGAAAAAGCTCTCGTCGGACCCCACGACCTCGGCATTCTGGATCAAGCGCTGTTTGACGCGGGTGCGCAGGTTGATGAGCCGCTCCACCCCATCGGCGGGCACGAAGGAGTAGCACAGAATAGTATCGGACTGTTGACCGATACGGTCCACCCGACCGGCGCGCTGAATCAGGCGAATGATGGCCCAGGGCAGGTCGTAATTGACGATAATGTGCGCGTCTTGCAGGTTCTGGCCTTCGGAGAGCACATCGGTGCTAATCAGCACGCGCAGTTCGTCGATTTGATTGATCTGCTCACGCTTGCCGTTCGATTCCGGCGAGAAACGCCAGGCCAGCAAGGTGGGGTCGGCGCTTTGTCCAGTGGCTTCCTCCACCTGCTTGACGCCGCGTGCGGCCAACTGAGTGTTGAGATAGCGGGCGGTATCGGCGAACTGGGTGAAGACGAGGAGCTTGTCTTTGGGGTGGCGCTTTTGAATCAACTCGACCAGGGCATCCAGCTTCGTATCCTTTTCGCTCTTCCATTCACCGCACAAGGCCAGCACCCTCAGCAAAGATTGCGCATCCGCAAGCAGGTCTTTGGCGAGCGCCTTGATGAACAGAGTTCCCGGAAGCCATTTGAAGCGATTTTTCAAGGAGCCGCTGTAAGCTTCATACGCCTTGGCGGCGCGTGTTCGATAGTCGGCTTCGGTGCGCAAACCGTTGGTGGCGGTGGGGTCAGTGACGTCTTCATCGTCATTGTCATCGGCCAACAGACCGTCGGAGTCTTCGTCGTAATGGCGGGTGTCGAGCAGTTCCGCGCCCTGCGTGCCCAATGGAATGTCGAGCCCGTTCTCGATGGCGTGCAGCACGATGAAGTTACGCAGAATGTGGCGTTCGATGGACAGAATGAACGCTGGGCCGGCGCTTTCCAGCCGCTTGAAGAGATTGGTGCGGCAAAATCCCATCAGGCGGGTACCGGCGCGCGAAAGCCCTTCGATGATCTTGGCTTGGTGCGGTGTGGGCGGCGTCTTGGATTTGGGGGCAACGTAATTGCCTAGGCCGTAACGCGGCAGGATCAGTTCGTTGATCGCATTGACCACCGGGTCGCTGTAGAAGCGTGCGTAGGGATCGGACGGGCTCGCATCGTCGATCTTGAAGCGGAGATTCTTGGGCAGACGCTTTGGGAAGTAGGACTTGCGTCCGTCCGAGAACAACAGGTATTTGCCGCGCCCGTCCTTGCGGGCGTAGTGCTGCATGATGAAACCGCGCGTGCGGCGCACCATGTACAGGCGCATGAGATCGCGCCAGTCATCGGGGAATTCGCTCTTCTCGAATGCGGCCAGCGAACGCACGCCGCACTGGTGGCGACGGATGAATTCGTGCTCCCCGCCTAACTCAGCCAATAGTTTTTCAGGGCGGATGCCAATGTCGGCGTCTTCATTCAGGAACAAGGCCAGTTGCGCGGCAAGGTCCAGGTAGGTTTTGTTGTAGGGCGTGGCCGAGAGCAGCACGGTCAGGCTTTCATTGTGCTCGATGTAGTCGCGGATGACTTTCCAGCGCCTGCCGTCCTGGTTGCGCAGGTTGTGCGATTCATCGATGAGCACCAGCCGGTAACGCCGGGTTTTCTCCGGGAGTTCGGTCAGCACTCTGGACAACGGCAGCACCTTGGCATGCAGGCGATACCGGTGGGCGTAGTCTTCCCACATCGAAACGAGGTTCTTGGGGCAGATGATGAGGGTTTCGGTGTGGTAATCGTCCTCGAACACCTTGGCCAGGGCGGTGGCCATCATGGACTTGCCCAAGCCGACCACGTCGCCAATCAGCACGCCGCCGCGCTTGTTCAGATGGTGCGCGGCGATCTTGACGGCGGCGACCTGGAAGTCGAACAGCGAGTCGCCAAAAACCGAGGGGATGCGGAATTCTGAAAGACCGGCGCGCGCCTCCCGCGCCAGGTGATAGGCCATCTTGAGATAGACGTGATAGGGCAGTACCAGGCGCTCGCCCGCCCAGCTTTCATCGATGATGTCGGCCAGTTCCTTGGAAATGTCGATGCACCAGCGGTCGCACCAGCGATCTTCAAACCAGTCGACCAGCTTGTTGCAGGCGTCGTGCTCCAACACATCGACGTTCAGTTCGCCCTGTTTGGCGAGGCCCGCGAGCGTCAGATTTGAACTGCCCAGAAAGCCGGTGATCGGGTTGTTGGCGTCCTGGCGATGCAGCAAGTAGAGTTTGGCGTGCAGCGGGTGGCGCAGATAAACCTTGACGACCAGCTTCTTGGCACGGATTTGCCCGGAGAGTTGTCGCAATACGGCCTCATCGTCATTGGTCGGAACGCCAAAAGTCAGTTGTTGGCGGAATTCTTCGGCGATGCGGCGCTTTTCCCGTAACGCCGTCTGGTTGTCGAGTAATCCGTCCTCCTCGCGAGTGCTCAGCGCCTGCCGGAGTTCATCGCTCGGAGCGACGTGCATGCCCACCAGCAATCGGCAACAATGGCCGTCGCCGCCGGCCCACTGATCGACATGACCGGAAAGATGACGCCAGCCGCGCAGGTTGAAGTATCCGACGCAGAAATCCGCGCGCTCAGCAACCCTGAGCGTCTCTTGCAGCGCTGGCAGCAGAGTCTTTTCGATATTGTCGAAGATTCTGGGCATCTTCCCTCCTCAACTGGAAACCCATTTCGTGAAGGACGAGAGGGTATGTCCTCTCGATAAGATTGCGGCCCACAGGCTATTCCGAACCAGTGCCAGCGGCATGTTACAAGCCTTTTGGAAATCATAAAAATTCCCTCTTTCTTGAGGGGTCGATATTGTCGAAGACCTCAAGCGAATGGCTCCTCTGCTGGCAAGCTTGACTTTGGGTCATAATAGAAAAGCCTGGAGGCGCTCCCATCGTCCCCTTTGGAGAAACAGCGCATCGGAATCCCGATGCGGTTCAACCGCGAGGAATGATCAGCAGAGGCTGCGATCCAAGATGATGACGTTCACACCATTGACGATTCGGCATGGCCTGCTGTTGGATTTGGACCCAATCAGGGTTTGGGGCTGGACCGAGGAATCTTTGACGCTGCCGCGCGGCGCCACTGCGTTTGGCATGGTCACGACCGACCAGACCCAACTGCGCGATGCCGAAACCGGCCCTTTCGACTTGAGCGGGGGAATGTTCTTCGCGCTACCCGACGGCGGCGCGGCGCGCGGAGGAAGCGGTCTCGCGATCACCTTGACCGGTTACCGAGGGCTGCGTCAGATCGGCGGTCCCCTGGAAACGACCGGCCGCCTGAGTTATATCGACGGGTGTAGCGATACCCTGCTGATCTGTCCACCCCGTTTGGGCGATCCCTGTTTGAACCATCTGCATATTCCGCCCCATACCGACCAAACGCCCCACACCCATCCCTCGGTGCGAATCGGGGTCATTCTGCGGGGAACCGGCGAATGCCGCACGCCCGATGGCATGTATTCGTTGCGGCCCGGCATGGGCTGGTATATTCCGACCGGCTGTTTGCACTCTTTCTTTACTCGGGATGAAGCGCTGGACGTGATCGCCTGGCATCCGGACAGCGATTTCGGGCCGCGCGACGACGATCATCCCATGATCAATCGGACCCTGATTCCCCCGCGCTAGCCGCTACCCGCGCTCTTCGGGAATCGGGGCGGCGACGGAAGGCCGACCGGCAACGGCGCTTCGACCATCTGCTCATGCCAGAGCAGGAAGGTGATGAGCATCCAGAGCTTCAGACCGTGCCGCAGGCCGGGGACCCCTTCCATCTCGTAATTCAGCAGGCGCTTGATGTAATCGGGGTTGAAAAAGCCACACCGCTGAAGATTCGGGCGGGCGAGCATTTTTTCCCCGTAGCGGCGCAAGTCGCCCTGAAACCAGAATCGCACGGGCACCATCATTCCCGATTTGGGCCGGGCGATGATGGCTTCGGGCACCACATCCCGCACGGCTTTTTTGAGGACGCTTTTTTCCACCGCGCCCTCCAACTTCACGCTCGACGGACAGATCATGCTGGTTTCGATGATCCGCCGGGAAAACAGCGGCGGCAGGGCCAGC
>JAVMKH010000058.1:0-2372 GCA_031732935.1 Candidatus Contendibacter sp. | reverse complement strand
CACGCCGTTCGCCGCCGTCATTTTTTCCACCTTGACCAGAATCAGGTTGGCGCCTTTCAGGCGGATGTTCATCGCCATCAGCTTGTTGACGAAATCGCGCGGTTGCTCAGCCCGGAAAAACGGCTCCAGCAGGCCGATCATGGCTTCGTCGCCGCCAGCTTCGCGCAGCAGCGCCGGGTCCAGCAAAGCGCCGAGATCCTGATAGCAGCGTTGAAAGGCCCGCAGATAATTGCGCTCCAGCCAGCCGGTGGCCGGTTCGCCCGGCAGGGGACCGTACAGCCGGGCGAGCAGCATGGGCAGATTTTTGGGACCGCCGAAGCAGGGATCGCCGCCCTCGCCGTTCAACACCACGTCGGCGACTTGAGCCGCCGCTCGCGCCAGCAGGTAGTTGGGCACGGTCACGGGATCGCCGATGGGGTCGTCCAGCCGCCAGATGATTTCCCGCATTTGTTCGAGAAAGCCGGCGGGACGGATTTCCAGCCAGCGATGCTCGGTGCGATAGCGGTCCACCATCAATTGCACGAAGTCGTTTTCGCGGGCGTATTCCGGGCCGAAGTGCACCGAGAAAGTCGGAAATGGCGTCCCCGGTTTTTGCTGGGCAGCGACGGCCAGCACGGCGCTGGAGTCGATGCCGCCCGACAGGAATACGGCGGGTGGTTTTTCCGGGCTGACCGCGAGGCATTCGGCCACCGATTGGTCGAGCGCGGCGCGCACCAGCACGGGATATTCCTCGACCGGGCGCGGCGGTTCCTCTTCCAGCGCCTCAAAACGGAAATGCCGGCGGACCACCGCTCGACCCCGGCGAAAATGTAGGATGGAGCCGGGCTGTAATTCCTCGATGCCCTCGAACATCGTGTTGGCGCCCGGCACGAAACTGAAGGTCAGATATTCCGGCAGCGCGCCGGCCCGCATCCGGCGCGGCGCGGCGGGATCGGCGAACAGGGCCTTGATCTCGCTGGCGAACAGCAGCCGACCCCGCCGCACGGTCCAGTACAGCACTTTTACGCCCGCCGGATCGCGCACCAGATAAATGGAGTCGCCCCGGCTTAGAGCCAGCACGAACGCGCCGGTCAGGCGTTCGAGCGAAGGTTCAACGACAGTCTCTCGACATAGACCCCCCAGCAGCCGGGCGGCGGTGCTCTCCTGAAAATCGTTTCGCCCATCCGGTCTGTCCGTATCGAACAGGACGCCGCCGTAGCCGAGCAAGTCCTGGCCGTATCGAGCGAGTTGGGATTCCCGGTTCCAGGTCGCTACCCCGTGGCCGATTTCCACGGTTTCGCCGGTTGCGGTCGCGCTGCCGGCGCGTTCCCAGCCCAGGGAGCAACGGTGGGTCAGCAACGCCGCCATGCGCGCCAGCAGACCATCCGCCAGCGGGCCGCAATAACCGAACAGGCAGGACATGACGTTATCCGGCTCCAGTGGTTTCAGCCATAGTCGATTTCCACGCCCGCTTCGACCGCGCTCGACTCTTCCGACTTCAACAGCAGGGCGCCGCCGACCATCGCCGCCCCCAATAAACCGAGCAGTGGTTTCGGCCCGATATAATCGACGGGAACCCGACAGCCGGCCCGCAGCATTTTGGCTGGATCGGTGCTGAAGGCGCCGTCGCGCCGGGAGTTGTCCGGCGGCAACCAGGGCAGCGATGAATCGCCATCGAGCGCCGCTCGGGAAATACCCAGATCGGTCAGATGTTCGCGGGCGAACACCCATTTCGGGTCGGCGGCCAGTTGTGCCGTCAGGCCGAATCCTGACACGGAAGCGTCGTGGAGTACCTGCACCGGCGTATCGGGGTGATTTCGCAAAAACGCCCGACAGGCGGCGAATACCCGTTCCGGATAGCCCGAGCGGCTGACCACGGCCGTTTTGTGGCTCAGGTGGAAGCGGTTGCGGATCAGCATATCCACCAGATCGTCGCGTTCCACCACCAGAATTCGTTCGGGCGCGTATTGCGGATTTTCCAGATCGACCGGCGCGGCTTGCTGTCGAAACGCGCGACCGTCCGCCAGCGCGGTGATCGGGTGGGCTTGATGGTAGCGATCGATCAGTTTGCGGGCCTTGTGAACCGGAAGCCCACTTCTTCTCCAATACCCAACCACGAGGAGCATCGAAAAGATCAAAAAGAAGATGAATCCGCCGATGACGGTGCCCAACCCGAAACCGATGATGCACGCGACTATCACGATTGCGGCGCCGCAGCCGATGAGGGCGCCTTTTTTTTCGCGCCAGCTTCGGCAGATCGTCAGCGCGAGCTGCGTGGCGGTGAACGCTTGCTGGCCGCCGTCCGACAATTGCTGGATGATCTGCCGCAGGGCGAAGTCGCTAAGACCATCACCTTTTTTCTTGATCAGCACGAATTGATAACCGCACTTACC
>JAVMKH010000057.1:0-5790 GCA_031732935.1 Candidatus Contendibacter sp. | reverse complement strand
CATGTGCGCCGCAAGGTTGCGGGTTCCTATCTCACGCCAGCCGTTATCAACCGTTCACGCGCTTTGGCCGGCATGGAGATATCGCCTTGCAAAAGGGTCAGCCGTTCAAGACCCCGCTATTGCTGGCCGCCGCTGGCGCGGTGTTGAAGCCAGCTCAATACGTGAAAACTCGATATGTGGGTCAAGGTTTGGGCGGGGACGGTCGGTTGTCTCGTGCCATTTCCGAAACCGTCCATCAGGGTTACGCGCCGGTGATTGGCGTTCGCCTGCCCGACGAGGAGGGGCAACCATGAACTTTCTGGAATCCCGGCGGCTGTTGATTTCCACGTTGTCGCCCGTTCACGTCGGCTGCGGCGAGGACTACGACCCGACCCGCTACGTCATCGAGGACGATACGCTGTACGAATTCGAACCGGGCGCGGCGCTGGCGGCGTTAACGGCCCAGGATCGAGACCAGTTATTGAAAATCGTCAACAGCCCGGCCAACGACCGGATGTTGCAGCAGGTTCAAGCGTTCTTTTATCACCACCGGCAAGCCCTGATTCCCACCGCCAACCGGCGGGTGCCGGTTGGACCGAAAATGGTCGCGTTCTACCAGAAACGGGTTGGCAAGACCGTGCAGGTGGAAGGCGACGGCGCGCAACTCCTGAACCGACTGGAAATCGAGCGCACCTTCTTCAATCCCAGCAATAGCGTCCCCGTACTGCCGGGCAGCAGCCTGAAAGGGGCGATGCGCACCGCGCTGCTGGATGCGATCAATGCCGGTCAACCCTTGCTGGAAGAAGAAAAAACCCTGGCCCAGAAGGGTAGGGAAGAAGGCAACCGCCGGCTGCAAAAACGGCTGTTCCAGTACCGGGAATTCGAACAGGACCCGATGCGGCTGGTGCAACTGGCGGATGCCCTGTTCCATGATGGCGAGGGTGTGGGCAGCGAATTGCGCTTTGCCGTCAATCGCCGTCGCAAGCCGCCCAAACCCGGCGAGCGTTCGGCGCAAAGCCAGGCCGAGCAACGGGGGCTGTATCAATTGCTGGAATGCGTGCCCGCCGCCCGTTTCCGGGCGTTCGCCGGACACCTGACCGTGCGGCGGCTGGAAGGCGTCACCGACCGCCGCGACCGTTTGCCGGCGGCGGATTTGCGCTGGAGCGTCTCGGATATAGTCGCCGCCTGCAACCGCTTCTACCGCCCGCAACTGGAAGTGGAACTGAAGCAGATGCGGGAGCGCGGTTATCTCGATGCGAACTGGGTCGCCCTGCTCGGTCGCCTGTTGGATGGCCCGGTTGGCGAGCAACTGAACCGGAATGAAGCCTTTCTGCTGCGGGTGGGCCGGCATAGCGGCGCGGAATCGGTCACGTTAAATGGAGTGCGGAACATCAAGATTCTGATGGGCAAGGATGTGGAAACCGGCAAGCAGCGTTTTGAATATCGCTCCACAGGCACCAGTTGGTGGCTGGCCGCCGGCGATATCCAGGACCGTGCGGGAATGTTGCCCTTTGGCTGGCTGCTGGTGGAATTGCATCCAGAGGAATCGGAACCACCAGACTGGTCAGCAACGCGGGAAATCCTGACCGGGATACCCACCGACTACTCGGTCTGGATCGAGCGCGAGCAGCAACGGACGCGCCAGCGGGCGGAAATGGAAGTCCGGCGGAAGACGGAGGAGCAGGCCCGTCAGGATACCGCCGCCGCCGAAGCCACTCTGTCGCCGGAACAGAAAGCCATCGCCGAGTTGCGGCGCTGGTTCGATGAAGAGCGGGCGGCCAAGCGCAGGGAACCCGGCGGACGGCTCGCCAATCGTTTGAATGAGTTGCTCAAGGATGGCTTGCCGTGGCCGGCGGCGGAGCGCGAGGATTTGGCGAAATTGGCCGAGGCGATCTACGGCTATCTGGACTGGGGCAGCGGCAAAAAGAAGCAGGAGCGCAAGGCCAAAATCCAACAATTGCGAGAGGGATCAACCTGACATTACCCTTGTTCGCGACCCGAAACCCCGAGGACCACGCTCATGAACTGGCAAGCCATCTGCGATAACCCTTTGTTCCAAAACATGCCTTTCAAGTTTGAAGCCAACCGCTGGGGTAAGATTGTGATGAGTCCGGCATCCAACCGGCATTTGCTGTGCCGAGGTCTCATCATCGGGTTGCTCGGTCCCTTGCTGGCGGATGGAGAGGTCATTCTCGGATGCAGCATCCAAACCGCCGACGGGGTGAAGGTGGCGGACGTGGCGTGGGCCAGCGCCGATTTTTTGCGCCGGCACGGCGTCGCCAACCCGTATCCCGAAGCGCCGGAAATCGTCATCGAAATCCTCTCGCCGTCCAACACGCTGGCGGAAATGGAGGAAAAGAAGGAACTCTACTTCGCCCGTGGGGCGGGGGAGTTCTGGGTTTGCGAGGAAGACGGCGGGATGCGGTTTTACAACAACCACGCCCATCTGGCGGCCAGCGCGCTGGCACCGGGTTTTCCGGCGCGGGTCGAGTTGCCGTTCAGTTGAGAAAATCACACCGATTTCGTCTCTTTTTGGAGGAAATTTCGTGTTATCGACCATTCAATTGCCTGACGACTTACTGAAAGCAACGGAAAATTTTGCCGCCGCTACCCATCGCGACGCGAACGAAATCGTGGAACAAGCGCTGCGCGATTGGCTGGCACGGCACCAGATCACTTCACCCGTCCGCCTGATCACTTACGGCCGAGATGGGTTGTTGCCTGGCGTGAACTTGGACGATTCCGCCGCTTTGCTCGCGATCATGGACGCCGCCGATGATCCTGCCTGATGTGAACGTGCTGGTTTATGCACATCGCCAGGACACGCCAGACCATGATCGTTATCGCGATTGGCTGGAGAGTATTTTGAATGGCGATCAAGCTTTTGGCATCGCGGAACTGGTTTTGAGCGGATTTCTGCGGATCGCCACTCATCCCAGGATATTTCGCGTGCCCACGCCGCTCGACGTGGCTTTTTCCTTTGCGGGGCAAATTCGCGCGCATCCACGCTGCGTCATCGTGCAACCCGGTTCACGTCACTGGGCTATTTTCAGTCAACTCTGCCATGTCACCACCGCGACCGGTAATTCCATCCCCGATGCTTACTTGGCCGCGCTGGCGATAGAGTCCAACAGCGATTGGATCACGACCGATAGAGGATTTGCTCGATATCCGGGTCTGAGGTGGCGGCATCCTTTCCCATCCCCATCAATCTGATCTATTTAGGCAAACTGCCCGATCTGGACAGCCACCTCCAACCATTAAGGAAATTCGCCATGCCCAAGCCCTGTTTGATCGTTTCCACCTGCGGCACGAGTCTGCTGACCAACAACGTCGGTCCCGATTTGCGGAACCTGCTGACAGACTTCGCCAACCGATCCAAAGCGGAAGATGTGCCAGCCGACCAGCGCCAGCGTATCCAGCAACACCTGGATGCGCGACGCGAGGAATTCGCACGGGAAACTGATTTGAAACGGCTGATGGATCTCAGCGCCGAATTGAACGGCGTGATCCGGTTTTATGGCGGCAATCCCGGCGTCGCCCGCGACCAGCATGTTCTGTTGGCGACGGATACCTGGCTGGGTGAAGCTACAGCCCGCATCGTGGCGGATGTCCTCGAAGGTCACGGTCATCTCGTTGAAGTCAAGCGAGTGCGGGATTTGCGCACCGACGACCCGGACAGCTTCCGTTGGGCCATGTCCGATTTAGTGGCGTGGTGCGCTGAAACACTCAAGGGTTACCGGGACGCCGGCCATCGCGTGGTGTTCAATCTCACCGGTGGATTCAAGAGCGTGCAAGGTTTCATGCAGGCGCTGGGGATGATTTACGCCGATGAAAGCGTCTATGTCTTCGAGCGTACCGAGCAACTGCTACGGTTGCCACGCCTGCCGGTGCAACTCGATTCCGAAGCGATTTTGCTCCGGCATCTCGCGATCTTTCGACGGATCGCGGCGGGTTTGCCGGTCCGCGAGGCGGAAGTGGCCGACGTGCCGGAATCGCTGGTGAACGTGCTCGATGGGCAAGCGGTGTTTTCTCCGTGGGGCGAACTGGTTTGGCGGGAGGCGTACCGCGCCGTTTATGGCGCGGGGTTGTTGGAGCCGATCACGCCCAAGCTGGTCTTGGGGCCTCGATTTCGGCAGACGCTAGACGACCTGGCGCCGGATCGGTTACGCCATGTCAACGAACGCCTCGATCAACTGGCGCGGCGTTTGGAAGAAGGCAAGGGTTACAATCCGGATTCGCTCGATTTCAAGCCGCTCCAAGGGACAGGATACAAAGGCAGCACCCACGAATGTGATGCATGGGCCGACGGGGGCGCCAAACGGCTGTTCGGTCATTATGAAGATGGCGTTTATGTGTTGGATCGGCTGGATAAGGGGTTGCATTGAATACAATTCTGCGATGATCCGCTGTCTTGGAATCGGCTATTTGGAGTAAAACCGCGCGATGCACGCCGAAAAAATGCTGTTGGAAACCGACCCGCAGGGCCGGTTGAAAACCTTGCCCACACTGCCGCCCAACTGTCGGGTGGAAGCGATTTTCCTGGTGCTGGACGAACCGATTTTGCCGCCACCGGCGAAGCGTCGTCCCGCGCCCAGTATCGCCGGGAAAGGCAAGACGCTAGGCGATCTGATCGCGCCCATCGTGCCGGAGGAAGATTGGGAATGTCTCAAATGATCGTGGACCTGATCGAGCAGTTGTTGCCGCACGACGTCGCGCCATGACCACCCCCTCTTTGTCTCCGGCTACTCCGACCCGCGCAATTTGAGCCAGCATTCGCGCGGCGAGACGATGGCCATACCCGCGACGGCGCCCAGTTCCAGCAGCGCCTTGTCGCCCGTCACGAAAAGGTCGGCCTTGGCCGCCAGGGCGCTGGCCAGAATCGGCGCATCATCCGGGTCGGGGATCGGTATCGTCAGCGGCGCACCCTCGGGGGCCACCGCCGCGAGTTGGCGAATCCCGGCCACCGCTTGCGACACTTTTTCCGGCGGCGCCTCGAGCTTGACGGTCAACGTCCGGGTGAATTCGGTCAATACCGCTTCCGAAACCAGCAACTCGCAGGCCGGGTCCTTGGCAGCCTCGTTCAGCAAATCCCAGCACAGCCCGCGCGTGGTCAGGGCGCTGACCAGCACGTTGGTGTCCAGGAAAATCTTCATGAAACATCCCGAAACACGTCGTCATCGGTCAGATAGCCCGCCGCTTCGGCGTGGGGCATCAATTCGCCGCGCAGTTCGCGCAACCTGGCCAGCGCGAGGTGCTTGCGGAGCATTTCCCGCGCGAGGTCGCTTTTGGTGCGATGCGTGCGCGTCGCGAGCCGGGTCAGGTCCTGTTCGAGCTGTTCGTCCAGGCGGATGGTCAGCGTGCCCATGGTGGAGAGCCTCTTGCAATCGAGCGTAAGACAATGTCTGACGCAGGATAGCATAACGGCTCGCATCGTCCCTCCCGTCAGGGTGAAAACATGACCACTCTCTTCGTCTCCCGTCACCCCGGCGCTCGCGACTGGGCCGCCGAGGAAGGCGTCACCGTGGACGCGACCATCGCCCATCTCGATCCCGACACCATCCAGCCCGGCGATGTCGTCATCGGCACGCTGCCGATTCATCTGGCGGCGCGGGTGTGCGAACGGGGCGGGCGCTATCTGCATCTGAGCCTGGAGCTGCCGCCGGACTGGCGCGGCCGGGAGCTGTCCGCCGCCGATCTGCGCCGGTTCGGGGCGCGGCTGGAAGAATATCGGGTTGAAGTGCCCTCACCCCCGGCCCCTCTCCCGGAGGGCGAGGGGAGGTGATGCCCTCACCCCCGACCCCTCTCCCG
>JAVMKH010000056.1:0-5951 GCA_031732935.1 Candidatus Contendibacter sp. | reverse complement strand
TCCTCCAGCTTCTCGATTTCCTTCTCGAACTCGAAGCGCTCGAAAATCTTGCGGACGTTTTCGGAAAAACCGTCCATGTATCGGGTCAGATGGCGACCCATGTGATCGGGATCGCCCTTGAGCCGCCGGAAATCGAGTTCGCTGTGATTGTGAAAGCCCAGGTCCTCGCCGCCGCCCGCCACCTTGTTCAGGATCGGGTCGATGTTGCGGACCTTCCCGCCCTCAAGTTGATGGAACCGTTTTACGACCTCGGCCTTGGTGGATTCCAACACGCAATCGAACCGGCGCAGCACCGTCATGGGCAGCATCACCCGTTCGTACTGCGGCGGTCGATAGGGACCGCGCAGCAGGTCGGCGACGGACCAGATGAAATTCGCCAGTTCCTGAAAATGAGTTTCCTGTTCCTTCATCGCGTCGACATCCTTACTGCCCGGTAATCGATCATTTCCTTCACCGGCTGGCGGGCGGTTCGATACCGGGTGGCCACCGCTTGGGCGCGGCGATGCGCCACCGCTTGTCGCGACCGGTCTCGCCGGCCAGCAACGTCACCTGGCTTTTGGCGACCCCGAACAGATCGGCCAGAAATTCCCGTAAATGCGCGTTCGCCTGGCCATCCACCGGCGGCGCGGCGATGCGGACCTGAAAGCGGTCCTCCCGCAATCCCACCCATGCATCACGCCCGGCGCGCGGCTGTGCCCGCACCTGCAGGATCAGGTCGGGGCCATCCCAGCGATAGCCGGCCGCCATGGGGTCAGCGCAAGCCGGTCAGCAGCCCAAGAAAATCCTGAAGCAGTAGGCTGACGAAGATCAACGCCACCACCACCAGCATCGGCGACAGGTCCACGCCGGAAATCGGTGGCAGCACTCGCCGGGCGGGCCGCAACAACGGCGCGGTCAACTGGGCCAGCACCCGCGCCGCCGGATGATAGGGATCGGGGTTGATCCAGCTCAGCACCGCCTGGATGATTACGCCCCACAGGTAAATATTGATCAGCAGCTTGAGCAGTTCCATCACGGTCAGCAGCAGCAAGCCGCCGACGCCGAGGGCGCGGTCGAACAGCAGGGCTATCAACAATACTTCGACCAGTTGCAGGACGAAGGCCAGCACCACCGACGCCAGGTCCAGCCCCCGGTAGCCCGGGATGATCCGGCGTAGCGGCAGCAGCGGTGGATTGGTGATGCGGACCAGGAACTGCACCAGCGGGTTGTAAAAGTCGGCCCGCACGCATTGCAATAGAAAGCGCAGCATCACCGCCAGGATGTAAAAACCGAACACGGTTTGAATCAGGAAAATCGTCGCCGTCATGGCTGGCCCCCCAGCAGATCGCCTAGTTCCGCCGAACGATGGCGGGCGGCTTCCAACGCCTTGGCGACCAGATCGTCCAGCCCCTCGGCCAACAAGGCCGGCGTTTCCAAAATCGCCAGCGAGGCGTTCAACGACTTGGCGATCAGGACATCGAGTTGCTCGTCCTGGAACACGCTGATTGCCCGCTCGGTGGTACCGCCCGGCGAGGTGACCCGAGCGCGCAACACGGCAGCGTTGTCAGGGCTTTCCAGCGCCATCTTGGCGGCGCCGAACGCGGTCTGGATCGTCAACAGGCGTGAAACCTCGGGTTCCAGGCCGAGCCGGACGCCAATCTTCTCCAGGGTTTCCATCAGCAGGAAAAAGTAGGCGGGGCCGCTACCCGACAGGGCGGTGACCGCGTCCAGCAAACCTTCCGCGGCCACCCATACCACCAGACCGACGGCCCGCAGGATCGATTCGGCGATTTGTCGTTGGCCATCGCTGACCAGGGCGTTGGCGAACAGCGCGGTGGCGCCGCTGCCGACCAGGGCCGGGGTGTTGGGCATGGCGCGGACGATGGCGGCGTTGCCGCCCAGCCAGCGGCGGATGTCGGGCTCGCGCACGCCGGCGGCGATGGAAAGGACCAGTGGCTGATGCGCGCCGACGATCTCGGCCAATTCCTTAGCCACCGGGCGCAGCACCTGCGGCTTGACCGCCAGCACCACGATGCCGGCCCGGGCCGCGATGTCGCGGTTGTCGACGCTGGTGTGAACGCCGAACCGTCCGCGCAAGATTTCCCGTTGGCCGGCGTCGGGTTCGGCCACCCAGAGGGAGGCAGGGTCGCTGCCGCTGGCGATCAGGCCGCCGATCAGGCTACGAGCCATGTTGCCGCCACCGATGAAGGCAATGGAGGTGTCTTTCATTTCCGCCTCGTGGAATTTAGGACCGCGTGGACGCCTGAGCAAATCGGGCTTCCACGCGAGGATGACGCAGGTGCGTCCGCTTCAAGGTTTGCCGCTCAGCAGTTGAGCGGCCCGCTCGCTGATGCTGGTGAGCTGATTGTTGTTCTGATAGGCCTGGTAGAGCTGTTGCTTGCGTCTGGTGTTGAGCTGCTGATAGACCGTGTAGGTGCCCGGCAGGTTGCGGCGCAGCGCCTGTTCGAAGGCGGCTGGATCGAGTCCCGCCTCCAGCCGGTCGGCGCTGGTGTCGGGTGCGAGGGACGGCGCCGGCGGCGGACTGGTGATTAGGATCGCCGCCTGCCGTCGGGCCTCGTCCTCGATTTCGCGCAGGAAGTCGTCGTCCGCGCCCAGCAGGAGCGGAACGGTCAACAACAACAAGCTGGACAGCCCGCCGCGCGCGGCGGGAGCGAACGGGGGATGGGGTAGCGACATGGCGAATTCTCGAAACAGGGCGATTGGGGTCATCGTGGCGCTAGCATAGCGTAAAGTCGCCGCTCAGCGGCGCGGTCCGAACAGGGCCGTGCCCACTCGCACCAGGGTCGCCCCCTCGGCGATGGCGGCTTCCAGATCGTCGGACATACCCATCGACAGGGTATCCAGCGCCAAGCCAGTCGTCACGAGTTGCTCTTGCAAAACGCGCAGCCGGGCAAAAGCCTGGCGTTGCGCGACGAAATCCGCTGTTGGAGCGGGAATCGCCATCAGGCCGCGCAGCCGCAAGCGCGGCAAGACAGCGACCGCCGCGGCGATTTCGCCCACATCCGCCGGGTCCAAGCCGTGCTTGGTGGGTTCCCGGTCGATATTGACTTGCAGGCAAACATTCAGGGGCGGCAGGGATTCAGGCCGTTGCGCGCTCAACCGCTCGGCGATTTTCAGCCGGTCCAGGCTATGGATCCAGGCGAAGCGTTCGGCGATGGGGCGGGTCTTGTTGGCTTGAAGCGGGCCGATGAAATGCCATTCCAACGCCAACGGCGCCAGTTCGGCCATTTTTTCCAGCGCTTCCTGGACGTAGTTTTCCCCGAAGCAGGTCTGGCCGGCGGCCGCCATGGCGGCGACGGCAACCGCCGGCTGGGTCTTGCTGACCGCCAGCAGGCGCGCCGCGCCAGGCGAGCGCTGAAAGCGGCGTTCGGCGGCGCGGAGGCGGTCCCGCACGGCACGGAGACGGTCGGCGAAATCGGTGGTCATGCGGGCTGGATTCCCTGGGCGGATGATGCAGTGCAAGGCTTGCGGTAGATATATACTAAATTTTGAAATCCGATTCAGCGGCGCGGCTCGCTAGCGAGCCGTCATTCAACGCCCCAGCGGGAGCAATCGCCATGAACCTTGACGAACTGTTGACTTTTTCCGTGCAGAACAAAGCCTCGGACCTGCATCTGTCGGCCGGCCTGCCGCCGATGATCCGGGTGGATGGCGATGTGCGTCGCATCAACGTCCCAGCGTTGGAGCACAAGCAAGTGCACGGTCTGATCTACGACATCATGAACGATAAGCAGCGCAAGGACTACGACGAATTCCTGGAATGCGACTTCTCGTTCGAGATTCCCAAGCTGGCCCGGTTCCGCGTCAACGCCTTCAATCAGAACCGGGGAGCGGCGGGCGTGTTCCGCACCATTCCCACCCTGATCCAGACGCTGGACGATCTGGGCTGTCCGGCGGTGTTTCGGGATTTGATCGATGTGCCGCGCGGGCTGGTCCTGGTGACGGGACCGACCGGGTCGGGCAAATCGACCACCTTGGCGGCGATGATCGACCACATCAACAAGAACGAGTATGGCCATATCCTGACCATCGAGGACCCAATTGAGTTCGTTCACCAGAGCCAGCGCTGTCTGGTCAATCAGCGCGAGGTGCATCGCGATACGCTTGGGTTCAACGAGGCGCTGCGCTCGGCCCTGCGCGAGGACCCGGACATCATCCTGGTCGGCGAGATGCGCGACCAGGAAACCATTCGGCTGGCGCTGACCGCCTCCGAGACCGGGCACCTGGTGTTCGGCACCCTGCATACCAGTTCCGCGCCCAAGACCATCGACCGCATCATCGACGTGTTCCCGGCCGGCGAAAAACCGATGGTGCGCTCAATGTTGTCCGAGTCGCTACGCGCGGTCATCTCGCAAGCGTTGCTCAAGAAGAAGGGCGGCGGCCGGACGGCGGTGCACGAAATCATGGTCGGCATCCCCGCTATTCGCAATCTGATCCGCGAGGACAAGGTGGCGCAGATGTACTCCTCCATCCAGACCGGCGCGGCGTATGGGATGCAGACCCTTGATCAGGCGTTACAGGAGGTCATCAAGAAGGGATTGGTCAGCCGCGAGGAAGCCATTTCCTATGCGCAGAACAAGGCGTCGTTCAAGGCGGCGGCGTGAACGGCCCGGCTCAACTGCCCCGTTATCGCGGCGGATTTGCCGCCGTGGGGCACGAAGTGTTGGTGGAAGCGTTCGCTCGCCGTCCACACGCGTCAAATCGGGCTGGTTTTAGCGACGGGTAAAAAGGCTGCGACGACAAACGGGCATGGTTTCTTCCGTCCGTCAAGCGCGGGCTCAATGGCCTTGGTCGAGCGGCTCGTCGTCGCCGATCCGGCTGGGAGTCGGGCCAGTCTGGCGCTGGTATTTGGCGTCCTGGCGCTTGTCGTAGGGCCGGACGGCGGGGCCGGTGAGAGTCTCGAAACTGATGGCGCAAATCGCCATGCCGGGCCGCAGCGCCAGCGGCAGCTTGCCGCTGTTGAAGCATTCCAGCACGATGGCCCCGCTCCAACCGGGATCGATACGGTGGGCGGTGACGTGGACCATCAAGCCCAGCCGGGCCAAGCTGGAGCGGCCATCCAGCCAGCCCACCAAATCGTCCGGCACCGTGATCGTCTCGGCGGTCGCCGCCAGCGCCAATTCGCCGGGATGGAGGAAGAAGGCGCCGTCCGCGCCGATCCGGATCTCCTTGCTCATGATCCGGTTGATGGCGTGATCCACCGCCTCGCGCGGACCGCTGAGATCGATATGGGACGCGGCGTGATCGTTGAACACCCGAAACCGGCTGCCCAGATGCAGGTCCACGCTGACCCCGTTGATCTTGCCGGGCGCGGGGCGCGGCTCGATGCAAATTCGGCCTTCGTCCAGGCAGCGTTCGATGTCGCGATCACACAGCCGCATGATGGGAGCCTCAGGTGTTCTGGATCACGATACTGGGAAACCGGTGGCTGTAATTCTTCGCCTGCAACGACAGCCGGGCGCTGGCGCGGCGGGCGATGTCCCGATACAGACTGGCGATGCGGCTGTCCGGTTCGGCCGCCACGGTCGGCTGGCCACTGTCCGTTTCCTCGCGGATGCGGATATCCAGCGGCAGCGCGCCCAGGAGCGGGACGTTGTATTGCGCGGCCATGCGCTGCCCGCCGCCCTCACCGAAGACATGCTCCTCGTGGCCGCACTTCGAGCAGATATGGATGCTCATGTTCTCGACGATGCCGAGCACCGGCACCTCCACCTTCTCGAACATTTTCAGCCCCTTGCGAGCGTCCAGCAGGGCGATGTCCTGCGGGGTGGTGACGATGATCGCGCCACTGACGGGTACTTTCTGCGCCAGGGTCAGTTGCGTGTCGCCCGTGCCCGGCGGCAGGTCGATGACCAAATAATCGAGATTTTGCCAACGGGTGTCACGCAACAACTGCTCCAGCGCCTGGGTCACCATCGGTCCGCGCCAGACCATCGGCGTTTCCTCCTCGA
>JAVMKH010000055.1:0-31852 GCA_031732935.1 Candidatus Contendibacter sp. | reverse complement strand
CAGGTGACTGTTAATCACCGGGTCCGTGGTTCGAGTCCGCGCTGGGGAGCCAGATAGAACAAGGGGATGCGTCATGGCATCCCTTTTCGATTTTCAGACCAGTCCCGCTTCCGGGCGCCAAAAAATCCGTGCTGAGCCGACGGTCGCTATCATTGTGCGCCTTGACCCAGAAATACGGGCGCGTCTGGAACGGCTGGCCGAAAGTTCGGCGGGGACGATCATGCCCGTTCGAACGGGAACGCCAAAACTTCCGCCAGCGTCGTCTTTCCCGCTGCCAGCATGACCAGCCGGTCAAAGCCCAGCGCTACGCCAGCGCAGTCGGGCAAGCCAACGGCCAGCGCCGCCAGTAAATTCTCGTCCATCGGCATGAGCGGCAAATCCAACCCGCGTCGCGCCGCGTTTTCCGCCTCAAAACGGCGGCGCTGTTCGTCGGCGTCGCCTAGTTCGTGAAAGCCATTGGCCAGCTCGATCCCGTTCAGGTACAACTCGAAGCGTTCCCCCACCGGCGGATCATCGAGCCGCAGTCGCGCCAGCGCCGCTTGCGAAGCGGGATAATCGTACACAAAGGTCAGCCGCCCCATGCCCAGGCGCGGCTCGATGCAATGAGTCAGCAATAAATCCAGCCAGGGGTCGGCATCATCCAACGGCATTCCCAGCGGAATCGGTACGCCCTGCTCTTTGGCGCGCGCCGCCAGCTCCGCTACACTGGTTCGATGCGGGTTCAGATCGAGATGGCGCTGGAACAGCTCGCGGTAACTCAGCCGTTCCGGTTTCGCCGGTGGCAACCGCCCAGCCAGCAATACCGTCACCAATTCCGCGACTTCATCCATCAACCGATGATGGTCGAAGCCGACCCGATACCATTCCAGCAGGGTGAATTCGGGATTGTGGCGGCGACCCGCTTCGCCGTCGCGGAACACCCGCGCGATTTGGTAAATGCAGCCGCTGTCCGCCGCCAGCAGCCGTTTCATCGGAAATTCCGGCGAGGTGTGCAGATACAGTGTCCAACCGTAGCGGGGTCCGGGACCGGCGTAGACCGTGCTGAAACTGGCCAGATGGGGATCGGTAACCGCCGCCGCCGACAGCATCGGCGTTTCCACCTCCAGCACCCCGCGCGCCGCGAAGAATGCCCGAACGCGCGCCAGCAATTCGGCCCGCAGACGCAACGTGGCCAGATCGGCGCGGGGTCGCCAGGCGGGTCGTTCCACGAGATAGCGCGCTTCTGGTTATTCCTTGACCCGAGACACGTACTCGCCGGTGCGGGTATCCACCTTGATGACCTCGCCGCTCTGTACGAACAGCGGCACCCGCACCACCGCGCCGGTTTCCAGCGTCGCCGGTTTGCCGCCGCCGCCCGAGGTGTCGCCGCGCAGACCGGGATCGGTCTCGACGATGGCCATGATCACGAAATTAGGCGCGGCCACACTCAGCGGCACCCCATTCCACAGCGTCACCTGGCAGATCGCCTCTTCCTTCAGCCATTTGGCGGCGTCGCCCACGGCCGCGGCGTCGGCGGTCAACTGCTCGTAGCTTTGCTGATCCATGAAATGCCAGTATTCGCCGTCGTTGTAGAGGTATTGCAGCTCCACATCAACCACGTCGGCGCCTTCGGCGGTGTCGCCCGACTTGAAGGTGCGCTCGATCACCCGGCCGGTCTTCAGGTTGCGCACCTTGACCCGGTTGAACGCCTGGCCCTTGCCGGGCTTGACGAATTCATTCTCCACGATGGCGTAGGGATCGCCATCCAGCATGATCTTCAGTCCGCTCTTGAATTCATTGGTACTATACGTCGCCATGCCAAACCTGCCTTCCGCTAGAGTAATGGAGTCGCAAAAACTGATATGATACCGGCAAAGGCGCCATCGCGTCAGGTTCCAGCCTGGCAGTGGGAACTGGCCCGGGCAATCGTCGATCCGGCCGAATTGCTGGGGGAACTGGGGCTCGATCCCGCCCTGTTGCCGGCCGCGCGAGCGGCGGCGGCGCGTTTCCCGCTACGGGTTCCACGCGGGTTTGTGAGACGAATGGTCAAGGGCGATCCCAGCGATCCACTATTGCGACAAATTCTGCCGTTAGACATTGAGATGGAAACGACGCCGGGTTTCGTGGCCGATCCAGTCGGTGATCGGGCGGCCCAAGCAGCGCCGGGAGTACTGCACAAATACCACGGTCGTGCCCTCCTGATCGTCACCGGCGCCTGTGCGGTGCATTGCCGTTACTGCTTCCGCCGCGAGTATCCCTACGCTGAATCCCATGCCGGCGCGGACGAGTGGCGGCCGGCACTGGCCTATCTGGCCGCTGATTCCAGCCTTCGTGAAGTGATTCTAAGCGGCGGTGATCCGTTGTCCCTGTCCGACCGACGACTGGGCGCGCTACTGGCGGGGCTGGATCGGATTCCCCATCTGGAACGGCTGCGCATTCACAGTCGGCAGCCGATCGTGCTACCTGAACGGGTCGATGGGGGGTTGCTAAACGCCCTGGCTGAAACCCGGTTGCGACTGGTGCTGGTGGTTCACGCCAACCATCCGCGGGAAATCGACGCCGATGTGCGCGCGGCGCTGGCGCGACTGACAGCGGTAGACGTAACTTTGTTGAATCAATCGGTACTGCTGCGCGGCGTCAACGACTCAGTGGCGGTCTTGGCCGCACTGAGCGAGGTACTGTTTTCCGCCCGGGTGTTGCCCTATTACCTGCATCTGCTTGACCCAGTGCGCGGCGCGGCGCATTTCGACGTGAACAAAACCGAGGCGTCGGCTATCATAAAAGCACTACGTCGACGCTTGCCGGGTTATCTGACGCCCCGTCTGGTGCGCGAGCAGCCTGGACAACTGGCCAAAACTCCGGTTGAGTAGCCACGCCGACGCGGTCTCCGCATTCTTCACCTAGGCTACGCCATTGGTAGAGGTTGGTACGCGTGTCCAGTCCTTCCATCATCAATCTGCTCCTCGTCGATCGTTCCCGATCCGACATCGACCATATTGTCCAGACTCTGCGCGGCGATGGTTATCAAATTGAATTGCTGGATACTGATCAGGCGGAAACCACCCACAACGCCATCAATTACCAGCCTCTAAACCTGATCTTGCTACGGGTGGCCGAGGAATTGCCCACCCTGGCCGAAGTGCGACGGATGGTGACCGAGGCCGAGCAGGATATTCCCATCATCGCCGTGATGGACGACGCGAGCCGCGCCCAGTATCGGCCCGCCCGGCTGTTGAACGAGGGCGCCGATAATTTTTTCTATCTGGATGACGCCGATCATCTGGTGGCCGTGGTGCGCGCCGAACTGCGCCACTTGCAGACGCGCGAACGCGAGCGATCCTTCGATATCCGGTTCAAGGAAAGCGAGATCCGCACGCAGGCCCTGTTGGAAAACATCCAGGAGGCCATCGCCTATATTCACGAGGGTATCCATGCCTACGCCAATCCCGCCTATCTTCGGCTGTTTGGTTACGAAACCTCGGATGAATTGACCACGATCCAACTGGTCCACATGGTGCCGCCGGGTTATCGGGACGCGCTGAAAAGCGTCCTGCGCCGCAGCATCCGCTCCGGCAAGGCGATCGAGCCGGTGGAGTTGGTCGGAGTGCGCCGCAACGGCCAGACTTTCCCGATCCTGCTGGAATGCGCGCCGACCCGGATGAACGACGAACCTTGTACCCAGATCATCGTGCGCGACGTCACGCCGAAACGGAGCGCCTACGACCAGCAGCTCGAAAATCTGCTCAAGTATGACGACACCACCGGGTTGTACAGCCGGCGCTATTTCATGGAGACCCTGGAGATCAACCACAATGGCGCGGTGCTGTACATTCTGCTGACGGATTACGCCGCCATTCGCTACGCCATGGGGTTTGAGGCCATCGAACAGTTTGTCGTCGAAGCCGTCAGGTTGTTTAAGGAGATGCTGGCGCTCGATGACATGGCCGCTCATTTTGCCAGCGGCGTGTTCACGATCTTCGTCCCCGTGAATTCGCCGACCAATCCCCAGGACTTGGCCGAGCGCATCCGCGCGGTAATCGCCGAACATAGCTTTCAGGTGGGCGGCAGGTTGTTCACAACGACCTGCTGCGTTGGCGTTTGTCTGGCGCACGATGCGCACGAGAGCGCGATTCAGATTCTGTCGCACGCCGATCGCGCCTGCGAGGCAGCCCGGCAGAAGGGAGGTAATCAAATCGAGGTTTACACACCGCCCACGGAAGATCAGCGGTCCGGCCGAGCCACCATCAACCCTCAGGACGAGGCCATCCTTCGCCTGATCCGAACCGCCCTGACCAAGGGCCGACTCAGCTTGACGTATCAGCCGATCGTCAGCTTTGAGAATGCCGAGGAAGCGCGTTACAAGGTTTACCTGCGGATCATGGACGACGAGGACAAGCCGCAGACCATGGACAAGCTAGGTGCCGTGGCGGTGCGCTACAACGTGATGGGCGCCCTGGACAAGTGGACGATCATCCGGGGGTTGGGGATGTTGCTGGACATCCAGCGCGCCGCCGCCAAACCACCGATCCTGTTTGTCCGTCTTTCCCGCAACTCGCTGACTGACAGGGAATTCTTTGATTGGCTCAGCAAGCGTTTCCAAGATAGCCGGCTGGGTGGTCAGTATTTGGTACTGGAAGTCAAGGAAGACAACGCCGACGATTGCTTTGAGGAAACCAAGCAGTTGCGCGCCCGCTTGCGCGAATTGGGCTGTGGCCTGGCCCTGTCTCACTTCGGCGGTAAGACGCACTCCGAGCGGTTGCTCAAGGAACTGGTTCCCGATTACATCAAGCTCGATGGCAGTCTGATCGAGCGGCTGGCCAAGGCCAAGGACGAGAACAGCCGCAAGGCGATGGCGGATCTGGCGCGGCAGGCACAGGGCTTGAAAACCCGAGTCGTGGCGGCCGGGGTTTCCACCGCGCCTCAGATGGCCAGTATCTGGCAGTTTGGCGTGACTTTGGCCCAGGGCAACATGGTTGCCGAGGCTGGGCCAAGATTGGACTTCGATTTCAAGCAGTTCGCTGGCTGAAAGCAAGCGGGGCTTTTCAGCCCCGCCGGGTCGGTTAGGCAACCCCATTCCTCGTCATCAAGCCTGTTGGCGCAACGCCGCGATTCGTTCCTCCAACGGCGGATGGGTCATGAACAGCTTGCGTAACCCATCGCCCAGGCCACCATTGATGCCGAACGCCGCCATCTGCGACGGCAGTTGCGAGGGTTCGTGCAACCGTTGCAGCCGCTCCAGCGCCGCAATCATCTTATCGCGGCCGGCCAGGCGGGCGCCGCCGGCGTCGGCGTGAAATTCACGGTAGCGGCTGAACCACATCACGATCAGCGAAGCCAGCAGGCCGAATACCAGTTCCATGACGAAGCTGGTGAGCATGTAGCCGATGCCGGGGCCGCGATTTTCCTCGCCCCTGGACAGGAATTGGTCCACCAGATAGCCGACCACCCGCGACAACACGATGACGAAGGTGTTGAGCACGCCCTGAAGCAAGCTCAGCGTCACCATGTCGCCGTTGGCGACGTGGCTGACCTCGTGGCCCAGCACTGCTTCCACCTCGTCGGCGGACATTTGCTCCAGCAGGCCGGTGCTGACCGCGACCAGCGCCGCGTTGCGATTGGCGCCGGTGGCGAAGGCGTTCGGCTCCGGCGAGTCGTACAGGGCGACTTCCGGCATGCCGATTCCAGCCGCTCGTGCTTGACGCTGGACGGTTTCCACCAGCCAGCGCTCGGTCTGGGTGCGCGGTTGCTCGATAACTTGGGCGCCGACCGACATCTTGGCGACCCACTTCGACATCAGCAGCGAGATCAGCGAGCCGCCCATGCCGAAGATGGCGGCGAAAATCAGCAGGCTGGGTAGATTCAGACCCGATTGATACAGGAAGCGGTCCACGCCCAACAGGCGGGTCACCGTGCCGAGCAGCAGCATGACCGCCAGGTTGGTGGCGACAAACAGCAGAATGCGTTTCATGGCGAAACTCCGTACAGTGGATTGCTGGCGAATCTATGGGTGCGTTAGGGGGAATTTCAAGCGGGCGCCGTCCAGCGGGTGATCAACATGGCGTCGCCATAACTGAAAAAGCGGTAGCGTCGTTCGATGGCGTGGCGGTAGGCGTTCAGCGTCTCGGCGTGCCCGGCGAAGGCCGCCACCAGCATCAATAGGGTGGATTCCGGCAAGTGAAAGTTGGTGATCAGCGCATCCACGCAGCGGAAGCGGTAGCCAGGGTAAATGAAGAGGCGGGTTTCGCCGCGCCAGGGTTGGATTTCGCCGGTTTGAGCGGCGGTTTCCAGCGCTCGGGCGACGGTGGTGCCGACCGCGATCACTCGCCCGCCGCGCGTCCGGATGGCGTGAATCCGGTCGCGAACTTCGGCGCCAACCTCGATCCACTCGCCGTGCATGAGGTGCTTCTCGATGCGTTCGACCCGCACCGGCTGGAAGGTGCCGGCGCCGACGTGCAGGGTGACGAACGCCTGTTCCACGCCCCGTTCCGCCAGTCGGTCCAGCAGCGCCGGGTCGAAGTGTAGGCCAGCGGTGGGCGCGGCCACCGCGCCGGGCCGACGAGCGTAGACGGTTTGATAGCGTTCGCGGTCGTCCGGAGTCGGTTCGCGGCGGATGTAGGGCGGCAGCGGCGTTTGCCCGTGCCGCTCCAGCAACGCCAGCCACGGTTGGTCGCCGTCGAGGCCGATTTCGAACAACTCGCCGTGGCGACCAAGCACGGTGGCGGCAAAGCCAGCGTCGAACAGTAACGAACCGCCGGGTTTGGGCGACTTGCTGGCGTGGAGATGGACCAGCGCCCGCCGTTCGTCCAGCAGACGTTCGACCAAAACCTCAATGCGTCCTCCGCTGGCCTTGCGGCCGAACAGCCGCGCTGGAATCACCCGGGTGTCGTTGAACACCAGAAGGTCGCCGGGTTGCAGCAATTCCGGCAATTCGCAAAACCAGCGGTCGTGAAGCGCGCCGCTGGCACCGTCTAGGGTCAGCAACCGACTGTCGCCGCGCCGCGCCGGTGGCTGCTGGGCGATCAACTCCGGCGGCAAGTCATAGGCGAAATCCCGCCGCCCCAACGCGCGGGCGGACTCCGACGGTGCATCGGTTCTCGCTTGCGTTTCGATTGCCGACCGGTCATCGTTGAACCCTCTCCGGTCGAAATACTCTGAATCCATCATTCCTTCGCCCATACCCTGGATATCGAAATGCGTAATATTCTGTTCGTTGCCGCTATATTACACGCCGCCGGCGCTCTGGCCGCTGATTCCGCTCCGCCACCCGTTACCGATCCCGCTGCTGCTCCCACCGCTGCTCTCACCGCTGCTTCGAGCGCTACTTCGACTGTTGCTCCCGCTGCTGCTCCGTCGGGCAAGCAGCCGGACCTGACCCGGTTGCAAGAAGCCCTGAATGGCGAAAAGCCCGACAGCGTTGCTCCCACCGCCATTCCGGGATTGTACGAGGTCGTGTTGGGCGGCCAGGTGCTATACCTTAGCGAAGATGGTCGGTTCGCGGTGCAAGGCGACATGGTTGACCTGGGATCTCGCGCCAATTTGACCGAGAACCGGCGCGGCGAGTTGCGTGGCAAGGCCATCGCGGCGGTCGGCGAGAGTAATATGGTGGTGTTTGCGCCCGAGGGGCCGGTCAAGCACACGGTGACCATTTTTACCGATATCGACTGTGGTTACTGCCGCAAGATGCACAGCCAGATCGCCGACTATAACAAGGAGGGCATCAAGATACGTTACCTGATGTTCCCGCGCGAGGGTATCGGTTCCGAGTCGTACCACAAGGCGGTGTCGATCTGGTGCGCCAATAATCGACAGGAAGCGATGACCAAAGCCAAGCGTGGCGAGAGCATTGAACCCAAAACCTGCGACAATCCGGTACAGGCCCAATACGAACTGGGTGACAAGCTGGGGGTGCGCGGCACGCCTAGCATGGTCCTGGAATCCGGCGAAATGTTGCCCGGCTATGTGCCGCCCGCCCAACTGGCCCGGCTGCTGGCGGAAACCAGGGACAAGGCAATCCGGCCGACGATACGACCCTGAGCCGGGTTCGATGGCATGTTTTTCGGCCAGAAGATCCATCCACTCAATTTCGACTGCCCCGAACGGCTAACGGTCGACGCCGACGCGGTCGAATGGTCCGGTCCAGGAATCCGGCTACGGGTGCGTTGCGCTGACATCTTCCCGGGTTGCTTGCGATTACGGTTCGAAAACGCCACCGTCACCGACCCGCGCCAGTATTCGGACGCTGTGTTGCCGGAACGGCGGGAAGGTCGACCGGTTGCGGTGCAACCGGAAAAGGATCGGGCGGTGTTCGCGGCGGAAGCGGGGCAGGTCGAGCTGGACGCGACGGGCTTGCGGCTGGAACTGGCTGGTTTTACCTTGACGACGGTCGCCGCAGGCATCGGCGTTTGTGGCGAGGCGCTGTTGCTGAATCTCGATTTGACCGGCGTGGAAGGCTGCTACGGTTTCGGCGAACGCACCCGGCGCCTCAACAAGTTGGGCGACAGCGCCGATTGTCTGACCGTGGACGTGGTGGCGGTCTTTCGTCACACCTACGCCCGCGACGATTACGATCCCAACTATGTCGCCATTCCATTCGCGATTCTCAAAAAAGGCGAGCGGTTTCTGGGATTGTTTTTCGACAACCCCGGTCGAGCAGTCATGGACGCTGGCAAGGTCCAGCCGGGGGAGTTCGGCTATCAGTCCCTCGGCGGCAATACCGACGTTTACGTGCTTGCCGGACCCAGTCTGTCCGAGGTGACACGGCGTTACGCGGCGCTGACCGGGCGGGCCCCGCTGCCGCCCTGGTGGGCGCTGGGCTATCATCAGTGCCGCTGGGGCTATCGGTCCGAGGCCGAGTTTTTGGATCTGGCCGCCCAGTTTGCCGCTGTCGACGTGCCGGTCAGTGCCCTGTGGTATGACATCGACTACATGGACGACTATCGCCTGTTCACCTGGGACCAGGTCGATTTTCCCGATCCCGCCGGTTTGAACCGCGAGCTCAAGACCGCCGGCATTCGTACTGTAACCATCGTCGATCCCGGCGTGAAGCGCGAGCTGGGCTACGCGGTTTACGAGAGCGGGCGGGCGCGGAAAGCGTTCTGCCAGACCGCCAGCGGCCGCGAGTACGTGGGCAAGGTCTGGCCGGGCGACACGGTGTTTCCCGATTTTACCTTGGAGACCACCCGTGAGTGGTGGACCGGCTGGCTGGCCGAATTCTTGCGCGAGAGCGCGGTGGACGGCGTCTGGCTGGACATGAACGACCCCGCCACCGGCTACAGCCGAACAGAAGAGATGCGGTTCCAACATGGCGCCATTCCGCACGACCGTTATCACAACCAGTATGCGCATTTCATGGCCATGGCCAGCCGCGCGGCCTGCAACCAACTCGATCCCGATGGCCGACCCTTCCTGCTGACGCGCAGCGCCTGCGCCGGAACGCAGCGTTACAGCGCGGTGTGGACCGGCGACAATGCCAGCAACTGGAAGCATCTACGGATGGCGCTACCGTGTTCGCTAAATTTGAGTCTGTCGGGGGTGGCGTTCAACGGTCCCGACGTGGGCGGCTTTATGGACGACACGACGGCCGAACTGCTGGTGCGCTGGCATCAGGCCTGCTGTCTGTTCCCGTTCTTCCGCAACCACTCGATTCGCCATTCCCGGCCGCAGGAACCGTGGCGATTCGGGCCGGGACCGCTGGCGGCGATGCGCGGCGCGATCCGTACTCGCTATCGGTTGTTGCCGTATCTGTACCAGTGCTTTTTCGCCCACTGGCTGGACGGCGATCCGATCATCCGCCCGCTGCTTTACCATCATGCCGGGCCGGAGTACGTCAATTTGGACGATCAATACCTGGTCGGCGATGCGCTGCTGGTCGTGCCGATTCTGCACGGCGAGGGGCAGGGGCCGGAAATCGTCCGCAGCGGAGTCAAATATCAGGAACGGTCGGTGTTGCTACCGTCGGGCTGGTGGTTCGACTTGAACCGGGGCGAATGGGTGCAAGGTGGTCGGATGATCCCTTACGCCGCCGCCTTGGACGAGTTGCCGCTGTTCGCCCGCGATGGCGCGATGTTGCCGTATTACGCCGGGCCGTTGCAAAACGGCTTTGTGGATTTGCGCGCTGTCGAGTTGCATTTGTTCTGTCGCGAACGGGCGGCGCGGTTCGACTATTACGTGGACGACCGGGAGACCCGGCGCTATCAGGATGGCGGCTACGGTGTTGCCCGGATAACGGCGGAATGGGATGGCGAGCGATTGCGGGTCGAAGTGGTCGAGACCGGCGATCATCCACGCAACACGGTGGTTTTTACACCGGTGCTATACGGTCAACCCGAAACGGGAGAGCTGGAGTTGACGGTCAATGGCGGGACCGTGGCTCGACCGTTGCGATCCGCGCGGCGTGAATGGCTGTGCCGGGAGTGGGCGGTGCGATTTTGAAATCTTGACAAAGGCGGACCTATGGCGAACTTCACGATCACCGGCGACGTCGATCCATTTCTGCATGTTTCGTTGCGCAAGGGCGAGCGCATCTATTGCGAGTCCAACGCAATGGTGATGATGGAGGACACGCTCGATCTCACTGGAAAAATGACCGGTGGCCTGGGCAGCGCGCTGATGCGCCGGTTCGCCAACGGCGAATCATTTTTCCAGCAGCATATCGAAGCGACCCGAGGGGACGGCGATTGCCTCTTGTCGCCGGTGTTACCGGGGACGATCCAGGTTCTGGAGGTCGGCGCGACCTGCTACATACTCAGCGACGGGGCGTTCGTGGCGGCCGAAAGCGGCGTGGATTTGCGCGTCCGCGCCCAGAACATCGGCAACGCCCTGTTCGCCCAAACCGGCGGCTTCTTCGTCGGCGAGGCGACCGGCAAGGGCAAGCTGGCGGTCTCCGGGTTTGGTTCCGGCTTTATCCTGGACGTGGAGCCGAGCAAGGACGTGATCATCGACAACGCTCACGTGGTGGCGTGGGACAGTCAGTTGCGCTACGAAATTTCGGTGCCCAACCGGCAGGGTGGCGGGGGGTTGTTCAACCGGCTGGTCAACAGCGTGACCAGCGGAGAGGGCGTCGTGCTGCGCTTTTCGGGGCAGGGCAAGGTCATCATCTGTTCGCGCAACCGCGATGCCTTCGCCAGTTGGGCACGCGGCGGCCAGGCCAGCGGCTGATCGGCGTTCAGATCCCTTCCGGTCCCGACGCTTCCTCGCGTTTGGCGCGCTCCCACAGCGCGTCCATTTCCGCCAGAGTCGAATCCGCCGGCGCGCGGCCATCCTCGGCCAGCCAACGTTCGATCCGCCGGAATCGCCGTTCGAACTTGGCGTTGGTGCCGCGCAGCGCCGCCTCGGGATCGAGCTGGAGATGGCGGGCCAGATTGGCGACCGCGAACAGCACGTCGCCCAGTTCGTCGGCCAGCCGTTCCGACGGCGCTTGGGTCTCAATCTCGTAGCGGATTTCGCCGATTTCCTCCGCGATCTTGGCCAGGATCGGTTCCACCGCCCCCCAGTCGAAACCGACCTTGCTGGCTTTCTTTTGCAGCTTGACCGCCCGGGTCAGCGCCGGCAGGGCCAGCGGAACGCCATCCAGCACGCTGGTGGGCTGCTTGGTGCCCTTGGCCGCCTCAGCGGCCTTGATCCGTTCCCAAGCGGCGGTCTGCTCGGCGGCGTCGGCATAGGACTCGGCGCCGAACACATGGGGGTGTCGACGGGTCATTTTCTCGACGATGCCGCGCGCCACGGCGGCGAAATCGAAACGGCCCTCCTCACGGGCAATTTGCGCATGGAACACCACTTGAAATAGCAAATCGCCCAGTTCCGCTTGCAATTCCTCCCAGTCCTTACGGGCGATGGCGTCGGCGACCTCGTAGGCCTCCTCGATAGTATGCGGGACGATGGTGGCGTAGGTCTGCTGGCGGTCCCACGGACAGCCGCTTTCCGGATCGCGCAGTCGAGCCATCAGTTCCAACAAGGCTTCCATCGGGTAGCGATCAGTCATGGGTGATCATCGCATCGCGGTTATTGCGGATCGGGCGGATTGGCGGGTTGAGGCTCCGGCGCGGATTCTTCGGGCAATGTTCCTTTGTTACCTGCCTTGTTCGTTCCGATGGGAATGGAGGATGAGGGCGGCATTCCAAAAACCAGGCTGTTGCCCGACGACTGGCCGAGAGACTGGATGAGCCGCAACTGGATGAGATGGGGATTCGCCTCGATCATCTTGGCCGCGTTGGCGAGGCTGCGTAGGGCCGCCGTCTCTCCCCTGGCTCTTTCCAGAATGGCCAAGCCTTCCTTGCGGGCGCTCACCACTCGCGCGAAAACCTCCTTGAGTTTTCCCGGAAACATGATGTCCTTGAGGTCGACGGAGAGCAATTTCAGCCCAAGGTCCTGGGCCTTGGCTTCGGTCATGGCCAGCAGTTTCTTGGAAAATTCGCCTCTGCTTTGCAAGATGGCGTCGATGTCCGCCGAACCGATGATGTCCCGAAGCGCCAGTTGTAGTTCAAGATAGAGCGCATCTTGAAAATTTTGCGCCTTGTGAGTAGCCGCGAGCGGGTCGGTGATCTCGTAATGGGCAGCGAGGCTGACCTTCAACGTCACTCCGTCGGAACTGAGCACTTCCTGACCGGTGATCGAAACGAAACGGGGTCTGGCATCGAGTTTTTGAATGAGGGTGGACAGGGGGGTGTACCAATACTGTCCTGCCCCCAAGGTCTTTTTGAATTTGCCTTGGGTATAGAGCAAGCCTTTTTCGTATTCGAGGATCGTGATTCGCCGAATCCCGTACTTGACCAGAAGGATCAGGAAAAGGATCAGAAGGATGCCGGGAATCAAGTATTTCATGGGTGCGCCTCAAGTAAAACCCCGCTTCGGGGAACGTCCAGCCGACGGCGGAGACCGAGGTCCACAAGGCCGAGGGTTGGATGTGTTTCCGCGGGTTCCCTGAAGCGGGGCAAGGACATGGCGATCCCTTGGCAAGGGTGCGCTTCGAAGAAAGGGCTACACGCGGAGCCCATGCGGCGATGCCACTCGGGCCGCTGCCGTCTTCCTCCCGAAAGCTATTTTAAAGTGTGTGGGGCGCTGGCGCTATTCCACCTGTCTGGAGCAAGTTCGAATCCACTCCCAATCCAAGCTCCACAACCACGGCGCCAGGCGTGGGCCGGCGGAAGCAGCCACGCAGCGTTTGTTCCCAAAGCCCGCGCGCCGTATCGCTATCCCTTCTATAATCCCCGACCGTGCTTATTGCGAAGGGCAGTGAAGACATGGGAAAACGCTACTTTGGTACGGACGGCATTCGCGGGCGGGTCGGCGACCACCCGATCACGGCGGAATTCGTGTTGAAACTAGGCTGGGCGGCTGGACAAGCATTACAGACCCAAGGTTTCAACAAGGTGGTCATTGGCAAGGATACTCGCATTTCCGGTTACATGTTCGAATCCGCCCTGGAGGCGGGCCTGTCGGCGGCTGGGGTCAACATTGCTTTGTTGGGACCGATGCCCACCCCCGGTATCGCCTATCTGACTCGGACCTTGCACGCCTGTGCTGGCATCGTGGTCAGCGCTTCCCACAACCCCTACTACGACAACGGCATCAAATTCTTTTCCCGCGATGGCCAGAAATTACCTGACGTGGTCGAGGAACGTATCGAGGAACTGCTAGAGCAACCCCTAACCACCGCCGAGTCCGATGCTCTGGGCAAGGCCGAACGCATCGTGGACGCCGCCGGCCGCTACATCGAATTTTGCAAGAGCACGGCGCCCGCCTACACCAGCCTGGCGGGTCTGAAAATCGCGGTCGATTGTGGGCATGGCGCCACCTATCATGTAGCGCCCAGCGTATTCAATGAATTGGGCGCGACCGTTATTCCCATGGGCGTCGCGCCCAACGGGCTGAACATCAACTTGGACTGTGGCTCCACCAAGCCGGCGCTGCTGCGCGCCTTGGTTCGGGAACAGAACGCCGATCTCGGCATCGCCTTCGACGGCGACGGCGACCGGGTGATTATGGTTGACCATCGGGGCGAAGTCTTGGATGGCGATGATCTGCTGTTCATCATCGCCCGCGACCGCCTGCGCGCCGGTAGCCGCTTCAACGCCGTGATCGGCACCCTGATGACCAATCTAGGCCTGGAAATCGCGCTACGGGCGCTGGGGTTGGACTTGCGCCGCGCCCAGGTGGGCGACCGCTATGTCATGGAGGCATTGCTGGCCGAGAATCTGATCCTGGGCGGCGAAAACTCCGGCCACATCATCTGCCTGGATCGAACCACGACCGGCGACGGGATTATTTCCGCCTTGCAAGTACTTTCGGCGATGTTGCAATCCGGCAAGAGCTTGCACGATCTCAAAGCCGGCATGAAAAAGTATCCGCAAGTGCTGATCAACGTAACGGTGACCGGCCCCGTGGATTTGCGCCGACCAGCGATTCAAGACGCAATGCGGGCGGTGGAAAGCCAGTTGGGGGACCAGGGTCGGGTCTTGTTGCGGCCCTCCGGAACCGAACCGGTGGTGCGCGTCATGGTGGAAGGCGCGGATGCCGGCACTGTTGAACGCCACGCCCGGGAACTGGCCGACGTGGTGCGGAATACTCTTTCGGTGTGATTGATTTCCAGGCGCGAAATTCGTAAGCTTGCCCGGCTTTTTTCGCAAGGGGAGAAGAACGACATGCGCCGTAAGCTGGTGGCTGGAAACTGGAAAATGAATGGCTCGACCAGCAGCATCCGTGAGTTGCTGCAAGGGATCCTGGGGGGCTCCGCCGAGGTTGCCGCCGTCGAACTGGCCGTGTTTCCGCCGTTCGTGTATCTGGACGCGGTCGCGCGGCAACTGACCGGCACCGCGGTCGGCTGGGGCGCGCAAAACCTGTCCGAACACGCCTCGGGCGCCCATACCGGCGAGGTGGCTGGCCCGATGCTGAAGGATCTTGGCTGCGTCTATGTGATCGTCGGCCACTCGGAACGGCGCACCCTGTATGGCGAAAGCGATCAGGTCGTGGCGCGCAAGTTCGCCGCCGCGCGTAAGTTTGGTCTCAAGCCGATCCTCTGCGTCGGCGAGACCCTGGAAGAACGCGATCAGGGCGTGACCGAGGCGGTGGTCGAGCGGCAGCTCAAGGCGGTGCTGGATCTGGAAGGCGTCGCCAGTTTCGCCGACGCGGTCATCGCCTACGAGCCGGTCTGGGCGATTGGCACGGGCCGGACCGCGACCCCCCAGCAGGCGCAGGATGTTCACGCCTTCATTCGCGCCCAACTGGCCGCGCTCGATCCGGCACTGGCGAGCCAGGTTCGCATCCTGTACGGCGGCAGCGTCAAGGGCGCCAATGCCGGAGAACTGTTGGTCATGCCCGACATCGACGGCGGCCTGGTCGGTGGCGCGTCGCTCGATCCCAAGGATTTTTTGCTGATCGCCAAAGCGGGTTGCTAGACTGGCGCCATGGTTCACACCCTCATTCTCGTTGCCCACGTGGTGATTGCGGTCGCCCTGATCGCGTTGGTGCTGTTGCAGCAGGGCAAGGGCGCCGACGCGGGCGCGGCGTTTGGCAGTGGCGCCTCCGCGACCATGTTCGGATCGCGGGGTTCCGCCTCCTTCCTAAGCCGAACCACCGCCGCCTTGGCGACGGCGTTCTTCCTGACCAGTTTGACCCTGGCGTACTTCTCGACGCAAAATTCCGTGCCTCAAAGCGTCGTCGAACGGGTTCAGGCGGAAAAGCCCGCTGAACCCCTGCAGGGTAGTGGCCCCCCGGACGTACCGAAGTTGCCACAAAAATAGCGGAAAAATCCGTCTGATGCCTTACCATGCCGATGTGGTGGAACTGGTAGACACGCTAGCTTGAGGGGTTAGTGGCGCGAGCCGTGCCGGTTCGAGTCCGGCCATCGGTACCAAATAACGACACGGAGCATCCCGAACACCCCGGTTTGAGGTGCGCGAGGCGCTTTTCCAAGCAGGGATTGGCGAATCACCATGAGGTTTCACGTCCCATGTGGCGTCTTAATTATAAAAAAACACATGCCTCCATCATTGTTCCCATCAATTCGCTCCAGGGTGTCACGGCCCCGTCAATTGACGGGATCGTCCGTCTAAACCCAAGGTCAAGACCTGGCCCTCACGCTAGTTCTTTGCTCGCCATATCGAAGGTGTGACTCCGATGTTGTCCAACTACCTTCCCGTTCTGATCTTCGCGATCATTTCCCTCGCGATGGCCGTGGTCGTCATCAGCCTCGGCTACTTTCTGGGCACCCACCGTCCAGACACTGAAAAGCTGTCACCCTACGAGTGCGGTTTCGAATCGTTCGAGGATGCCCGAATGAAATTCGATGTCCGTTACTACCTGGTGGCCATCTTGTTCATCATTTTCGATCTGGAAATCGCATTCCTGTTTCCCTGGGCGATCGTGCTCGATCAAATCAGCCTGTTCGGCTTCGCCGCGATGGCGGTTTTTCTCGGCATCCTGGTGATCGGCTTCATTTACGAGTGGAAGAAAGGAGCCTTGGAATGGGAATAGAGGGTATTCTCGAAAAGGGTCTGGTGACCACCACGGCCGACAAGCTCATCAACTGGGCACGCACCGGCTCGATGTGGCCGATGACCTTCGGCCTGGCTTGCTGCGCGGTGGAAATGATGCAGGCCGGCGCGGCCCGCTACGACTTGGACCGGTTTGGCATCGTGTTCCGGCCCAGCCCCCGCCAATCCGACGTAATGGTCGTCGCCGGCACCCTGTGCAACAAGATGGGGCCAGCCTTGCGCAAAGTCTACGATCAGATGCCTGAGCCACGCTGGGTGATTTCCATGGGGTCCTGCGCCAACGGCGGCGGTTATTATCATTATTCCTATTCCGTGGTGCGCGGCTGCGATCGCATTGTGCCGGTGGATATTTACGTGCCCGGCTGCCCGCCGACGGCGGAAGCGCTGCTGTACGGCATCATCCAGTTGCAAAACAAGATCAAGCGTACCAACACCATCGCCCGCTGAGAGATCCCTTCCATGGCTGACGTGCAAACCCTTGTGGAAAAACTCCAGGCCCGGTTTGGCGACGCCCTGCTGGAGTGCAAGCTTGACTGTGGGGAGGTGACCGTCGAAGTGGCGCCGGCCCAGGCCATCGAGGTGTTCACCGCTCTGCGCGATGAACCCGATTTTGCTTTCGAGCAGGTCATGGATGTCTGTGGGGTGGATTATTCGATCTATGGCGAAGTGGAATGGGCCACCAACGAATCCACCGACCAGGGATTCAGCCGCGGCGCGATGGAACGCGCAGCCGGCCGCGGCTCGGCCGCGATTCGGTACGCGGCCGAGCAAACCTTCGCCGGCAAGGGCCGGTTCGCCGCCGTCTATCAACTCTTGTCGGTCTCCCGCAACCAGCGGTTGCGGGCGCGAGTCTTCGCGCCCGATGATGAATTGCCGGTGGTGCCCTCGATCGTGGCGCTCTGGGCCTCGGCCAACTGGTTCGAGCGCGAGGCGTTCGACCTGTACGGCATCGTGTTCGAGGGTCATCCCGATTTGCGCCGCATCCTCACCGATTATGGCTTCATCGGACACCCCTTCCGCAAGGATTTCCCGCTGATCGGCAACGTCGAAATGCGCTACGACCCGGAGCGCGGTCGCGTGGTGTACGAACCGGTCAGCATCGAACCGCGCGTGCTGGTGCCCCGCGTCATTCGCAAGGACAACCGTTACCTGCCCGAGTCTCGCTAACCGAGAAAACCGCCGATGCCTGAGATTCGCAATTACACCCTGAACTTCGGGCCGCAACATCCCGCCGCGCATGGCGTGCTGCGCCTGGTGCTGGAACTGGACGGCGAGGTGGTGCAACGCGCCGACCCACACATCGGCCTGCTACATCGCGGCACCGAAAAGCTGGCCGAAAGCAAGCCGTTCAACCAAAGCATCGGCTACATGGACCGGCTCGACTACATGTCGGCGATGTGCAACGAGCAGGCCTACGTGCTGGCCATCGAGAAGCTGCTGGGCATCCAGCCGCCGGTGCGCGCTCAGTACATCCGGGTCATGTACGCGGAAATCACCCGGATTTTGAATCACCTGCTGTGGATCGGCGCGCACGGGCTGGATGTCGGCGCCATGACCATGTTCCTCTATGCGTTCCGCGAACGCGAGGATCTGATGGACTGCTACGAGGCGGTCTCCGGGGCGCGGCTGCACCCCTCCTACTTCCGGGTGGGCGGCGTCTATCGCGATCTGCCGAATTCGATGCCGAAGTACGAATATGAAACGTCCCGCTGCCACAGCAAGAAGGATGTGGACGAACGGAACGCCACCCGGCAGGGAACACTGCTCGACTTTATCGAAGCCTTCACCGACCGATTCCCTCAGCGGGTGGATGAATACGAAACCCTGCTGACCGACAATCGGATCTGGAAGCAGCGACTGGTCGGCATCGGCGTGGTGTCGCCCGAGCGCGCCCTGCAACTGGGCTTTTCCGGACCGATGCTGCGTGGTTCCGGCATCGCCTGGGATCTACGCAAGAAACAGCCCTACGAAGTCTACGACCAACTGGATTTCGATATTCCCGTGGGGGTCAGCGGCGACTGTTACGACCGTTATCTGGTCCGGGTCGAGGAGCTGCGTCAGTCCAATCGCATCATCCGGCAATGCGTGAAGTGGCTAAAGGAAAACCCCGGTCCGGTCATCATCGATGACCGCAAGGTTGCACCACCGCCGCGCGCGAAAATGAAAGAGGACATGGAAGCCCTGATCCATCACTTCAAGCTGTTCACGGAAGGTTACTGCGTGCCCGAGGGCGAGGTTTACGTGGCTACCGAACATCCCAAGGGCGAGTACGGAATTTATCTGATTTCCGATGGCGCCAACAAACCCTATCGAGTCAAGGTCCGAGCGGCCGGTTTCGCGCATCTCTCGTCCATGGACGAGATGACGCGCGGTCACATGCTGGCCGATGTGGTGGCCGTCATCGGTACCCAGGACATCGTTTTCGGAGAGGTCGACCGCTAATGAGTTCGCGCAAGAACGATCTGCTGTCCGCCCACGCCCGCGCGGAAATCGACCACTGGCTGACCCGCTATCCTGCCGACCGAAAACAGTCCGCCGTGCTGGCTGCGCTGCGCGAGGTGCAGCATGAAAATGGCGGCTATCTGACCACGGATCTGATGGATGCGGTGGCCGATTATTTGGACATACCGCCGATCGCCGTTTACGAGGTGGCCAGTTTCTATTCGATGTACGAATTGAAGCCGGTGGGCCGACACAACATCGCGGTCTGCACCAATATTTCCTGCATGTTGCGGGGCAGCGACACCGTGCTGAGCTATATCGAGAAGAAGCTCGGCATCAAACTGGGCGAAAGCACCCCGGACGGCAAGTTCTACCTGAAGAAGGAAGAAGAATGTCTGGCCGCCTGTTGTGGGGCGCCGATGATGCAGGTCGATCACGTCTATTATGAGAATCTGACTGCTGAAAAAGTGGATCGGATTCTCGATAGCCTGGAGTAAACCGCGATGGCCAATGAAGTTTGCTACCGGACGCTGGGTCTGGACCGGCCGTGGTCCATCGAGACCTACACGAGCGTGGGCGGCTACGAGGCATGGAAGAAGATTCTGGCTGGGCGGATGACACCCGATCAGGTGATCGACGAGGTCAAGAAATCCGGCTTGCGCGGCCGGGGCGGCGCCGGGTTTCCGGCGGGTCTGAAATGGACCTTCATGCCGCGCGGCGCGCCGGTTCAGAAATACATGGTCTGCAACTCCGACGAATCCGAACCGGGCACCTGCAAGGATCGCGATATCCTGCGCTTCAACCCGCACGCCCTGGTTGAGGGTATGGCCATCGCCGGGTTCGCGACTGGCTCCACGGTCGGCTACAACTACATGCGCGGCGAGTTCATGGATGAGCCCTACCAGCGGTTCGAGAGCGCGGTGAAGGAAGCCTACGCCGCTGGCCTGCTCGGCAAGAACATTCAGGGATCAGGGATCGATTTCGACTTGTATCCCACGTTGGGCGCCGGCGCCTACATCTGCGGCGAGGAAACCGCCCTGCTGGAGTCCCTGGAAGGGAAGAAGGGCCAGCCCCGCTTCAAGCCGCCGTTCCCAGCCAGCTACGGTCTGTACGGTCGGCCGACCACGATCAACAACACCGAATCCTTCTCCTCGGTGCCCTCCATCATCCGCAACGGTGGCGAGTGGTTCGCCAATCTCGGCACCACCAACGCCGGTGGCACCAAGATCTTCTCGGTGTCGGGCCATGTCGAGAGGCCAGGTAATTTCGAAGTCTCGCTGGGTATCCCCTTCGCCGAACTGCTGGCCTTGGCTGGCGGGGTCTGGAAGGGGCGCAAGCTCAAGGCGGTGATTCCCGGCGGCTCCTCGGTGCCGGTGGTGCCGGGCGACATCATGCTGAAAGCCAACATGGACTATGACTCGATCAGTAAGGTGGCCGGCTCGATGCTCGGTTCCGGCGCGGTGATCGTCATGGACGAAACCACCGACATGGTCAAGGTGTTGCAACGGGTTTCCCGGTTCTATTTTTCCGAGTCTTGCGGTCAATGCACCCCATGCCGCGAAGGCACCGGCTGGTTGTACCGAATGGTGACTCGCATCGTCGAAGGCCAAGGCCGACCCGAGGATCTGGATTTGTTGGACAGCGTGGCCAGCCGGATCGAAGGACGCACCATCTGCGCGCTGGGCGATGCCGCCGCCATGCCGGTGCGCAGCTTCGTCAAGCATTATCGCCACGAATTCGCCTATTACATCGAGCACAAGCGCAGCATGGTCGGCGGCGCGATGGCGCTGGCCGCGTGAGCCCAGCAAGCCCCCCAACACGGTTGCAGTGGGTAAAAGATGAGCGAGGAACAGGTCAACATCGAAGTCAACGGTATCTCGCTAAAGGCGCGCAAGGGCGCGATGCTTATCGAGGTCACCGATGCGGCGGGTATTTCGATCCCCCGGTTTTGCTACCACAAGAAACTGTCCATTGCCGCCAGTTGCCGGATGTGCCTGGTCGAGGTGGAGAAGGCGCCCAAGCCCCTCCCCGCCTGCGCGACGCCGGTGATGGAAGGGATGAAGGTCTACACCGAATCGCCTAAAGCATTGGCCGCCCAGAAGGGCACCATGGAGTTCCTGCTCATCAACCACCCGTTGGACTGTCCGATCTGCGACCAAGGCGGGGAGTGCGAGCTGCAGGATATCGCGCTAGGCTACGGCGGCGACGTGTCCCGGTTCGCCGAGCGTAAACGCGTGGTCCGAGACAAGGACATCGGGCCGCTGATCGCCACCGAAATGACTCGCTGCATTCATTGCACCCGTTGCGTGCGCTTTGGCGAGGAAATCGCGGGTCTGCGCGAGCTGGGCGCGACCGGGCGCGGCGAGAACATGGAAATCGGCACCTACGTGGCGCACAGCGTGATCTCGGAACTGTCGGGCAACGTCATCGACCTCTGTCCGGTCGGCGCACTGACCGCCAAGCCTTCCCGCTACCGGGGCCGTTCCTGGGAATACGTCCAACATGCCGCCGTCGCTCCGCACGATTCGGTCGGTTCCAACATCTTCATCCATACCCTGCGCGGCAAGGTGATGCGGGTAGCGCCCCGCGAAAACGAGCAAATCAACGAAACCTGGATTTCCGACCGCGACCGGTTCAGCTACGAAGGCATTTACAGTGACGACCGGCTGGCCAGGCCACTGGTCAAGAGCGGCGAGGTCGACTGGGAGACCGCGCTGGAAGCAGCGGCCAAGGGTTTGAAGGAGGTCATCGCCCGTCATGGAGCCGAGTCGGTCGGATTCCTGGTTGCGCCGACCGCGACTGTCGAGGAACTGTATCTAGCGCAGAAGCTGGCGCGCGGCTTGGGCGTGGCGAACATCGACCACCGCCTGCGCCAGGCGGATTTCAGCGACCAGGACGCGGCCCCGGTATTTCCATGGTTGGGGCAGGCGCTGGAAGACCTGGAAAAGGTTAAGGCGGCGCTGCTGATCGGCAGCAATGTGCGGATGGAACAACCGCTGGCTGGCCATCGGCTGCGCAAGGCGGCGCTGGCGGGCGGCCAGGTCATGTTCATCAACCCACGCGATTTCGACTTCCGGTTCCCGGTGGCGGCGAAAGTGGTTGCCGATCCGGCCGGGATGGTCGCGGCGCTGGCCGGCGTGGCCCAGGCCGTGGCGGAATTGAAAGGCGAGACGCTGCCGGCAAGCCTGATGGGTTTGGTCGCGGGCGCTCCGGGCGAAACCGAACGCGCCATGGCCGCCCATTTGATAAACAACGCCCCAACCACCGTGTTGCTGGGTAATCTGGCGATTTCCCATCCCGCCTTTGCGTCCTTGCGGGCGCTGGCGGGCTTCGTGGCGCGGTGTAGCGACGCGCGGCTGGGCTATCTGCCGGAAGCCGCCAATTCAGCGGGCGGTTGGCTGGCCGGCGCGGTGCCGCACCGCCTGCCGGGCGGCAAGCCGGCCCCGAAAGCGGGTCTGAACGTGCGGGCGATGCTGGAGTCGCCGCGCAAGGCCTATGTGCTGCTCGGCGTCGAACCGGAATTGGACTGCTGGGATGGCGCGGCGGCCCTCAAGGCCCTACAAGGCGCCGAACTGATCGTTTCGCTCAGTCCCTATGCCCGTCTGGCCGGCAAGAGCCAGGCCCAGATCATCTTGCCGGTCGCGACCTTCGCCGAAACCTCGGGCACCTATGTCAACGCCGAGGGCTGCTGGCAAAGTTTCCAGGGCGCCAGCAAGCCGTTTGGCGATGCCCGGCCGGCCTGGAAGGTGCTGCGGGTGCTGGGTAACCTGTGCGGCGTGACGGGCTTCGAGTACGTCAGTTCCGAAGAAGTACTCGCCGAAGTTCAAAGCGCCAGCGGCGCGGTTCAACCGGACAACACGCTGGATTTCAACCAGCCGCTAACACCGTTCCAGGCCGACGGTTTGCTACGGGCGGGAGATGTGCCAATCTACGCAACCGATCCGCTGGTGCGGCGCGCGCGCGCGCTGCAGGCAAGCCCGCTGGCGCGACCCGTCGAAGTGCGATTGCATCCCGACGTGGCCCGGGAATTGGGCGTCGCCGAACGGGATCGGGTTCAGGTGCGCCAAAACGGCGTGGCGGTCGATTTGCCGCTGGTGCTCGACGAAAGCATCCCCAGGGGCTGCGCTTGGATTCCGGCGGGTTTGAACGCCAGCGTGGTGCTCGGTCCAGCGGTGGGGCCGGTGGCCATCCAATAACCATAAGGGCATCGGATCGTGGAAACGCTGCTGACGGTCATCATCATCCTGCTGAAAATCATCGCCCTGCTGGCGCCCCTACTGCTGGGCGTGGCGTATCTGACCTTCGCCGAGCGCAAGATCATCGGCTACATGCAGATTCGGTTGGGCCCGAATCGGGTCGGTCCCAAGGGTTGGCTACAACCCATCGCCGACGCCATGAAGCTGATGTTCAAGGAAATCATCGTTCCGACCAAGGCGGATCGTTTCCTGTTCCTGTTGGCGCCGGTGCTATCCTTCGGGCCAGCGCTGGCGGCCTGGGCGGTGGTGCCGTTCGGCGACGGCATGTTGATTTCCCATCTGGACGCCGGGTTGCTATACCTGCTCGCGCTGACTTCGCTGGGCGTTTACGGCGTGATTGTCGCCGGCTGGGCGTCCAATTCTAAATATGCTTTCCTCGGCGCGATGCGGTCGGCGGCGCAAATCGTGTCCTACGAAATCGCTATGGGGTTTGCCTTGGTCGGCGTATTGATGGCCGCCGGTAGTCTGAATCTCAACCAAATTGTGCTAGCGCAGCAAGGCAGCATCCTGCATTGGTACTGGCTGCCGTTGCTGCCGCTGTTCCTGGTGTATTTCATTTCGGGCGTCGCCGAGACCAATCGGGCGCCGTTTGACGTGGCCGAGGGCGAATCCGAAATCGTGGCGGGGTTCCACGTCGATTATTCCGGCATGGCCTTCGCGGTGTTCTTCCTGGCCGAGTACGCCAACATGATTTTGGTGTCGGCCTTGGCGTCCACGATGTTTTTGGGAGGGTGGCTGTCGCCGTTCGAAGGCATCCCGGTGTTGGGCAAGCTGTTTGCCTTCGTGCCTGGCGCCCTCTGGCTGGTGCTGAAGATTTCATTTCTCCTGCTGTTCTTCCTGTGGTTTCGCGCCACGTTCCCGCGTTACCGCTACGACCAGATCATGCGGCTGGGCTGGAAAGTCTTTATTCCGGTAACCTTGGTCTGGATTCTGGTAATCGGGCTGGGCGTATTGGGCCACGTGGGTCCCTGGTTCGATTGAGTGGAGAAAGCGAGCGATGAATACTCTGAACACCGTTCGACACTACTTTAAGAGCTTCCTGCTGTGGGAATTGTTGCAAGGCCTGCGGGTGACTGGTCGTTATCTGTTCGCCAAGAAGATCACGGTGCAATATCCAGAGGAAAAAACTCCGCTGTCGCCCCGGTTTCGGGGTCTGCACGCCCAGCGTCGCTACCCGAATGGCGAGGAGCGCTGCATCGCCTGCAAGCTGTGCGAGGCGGTCTGCCCAGCACTGGCGATCACCATCGAATCGGCACAGCGGGAAGATGGCACCCGACGCACCACTCGCTACGATATCGATCTGTTCAAGTGCATTTTCTGCGGGTTTTGCGAAGAGGCCTGCCCCGTGGATGCCATCGTGGAGACGCGGACGTTCGATTACCATTTTGAAAAGCGCGGCGAGCACATCATGACCAAGGAAAAGCTGCTCGCTCACGGCGATCGCTGCGAAGCACAAATCGCCGCCGACCGGGCCGCCGACGCGGCCTACCGCTAGCCGGCTTCCGGCGCCAGAGAGAAGAAAACAGGTCCGCTCATGGGATTTGAAAAGTTTCTGTTCTACGTCTTCGCGCTCATCCTGATCTTCGCGGCGGTGCGAGTCATCACGGTGCGCAACCCGGTGCATGCCGCCCTGTTCCTGGTGCTGGCGTTTTTCACCAGCGCCGCGCTGTGGTTGCTGATCGAAGCCGAGTTTCTGGCCATCACCCTGGTTCTGGTCTACGTGGGCGCGGTCATGGTGCTGTTCCTGTTCGTGGTGATGATGCTGGATCTCAACGTCGATCCGGTGCGCGAGGGCTTCATCAAGTATCTGCCGGTCGGAGCGACAGTGGCGCTGCTCATCGTCATCGAGATGGGGTTGGTGGTGGGATCCGGCTATTTCGGCGCCGACCGATACAGCCTGGTTTCGCGCGCGGCCGATTACAGCAACACCAAGGAGTTGGGCAGTGTCCTGTATACCTTCTACGTCTATCCGTTCGAGATCGCCTCGGTGATCCTGCTGGTGGCGATCATCGCCGCCATTTCGCTGACGATGCGGCGTCGGGTGGGCGTCAAGTCCCAGGATCCGGCCCGGCAGGTCCGGGTGTCGCGGGACGACCGGGTGCGGCTGGTGCGCATGGCGCCGGAAAGGAAGCGGTAATTTCACTAGTTCCCGATCGGCGAGCGTGGACTGAAACAAACCAAAAAAGTAAAGGCGGGGATCGATGATCGCGCTTACTGATTATCTTGTGCTTGGAGCAATCCTTTTTTGTCTCAGCGTGGCGGGCATCTTTTTGAACCGGAAGAACGTCATCATCCTGCTGATGTCGATCGAGCTCATGCTGCTGGCGGTGAATTTCAACTTCATCGCCTTCTCGCGGTTCCTCAACGATACTGTCGGCCAGGTTTTCGTCTTTTTCATCCTGACGGTGGCGGCGGCCGAATCCGCCATCGGTTTGGCCATCCTGGTGGTGCTGTTTCGAAATCGCCGCACCATCAACGTCGCCGATCTCGACACGCTGAAGGGCTAGCCGCATGCAAAACGTCTACCTCGCGATTGTGCTTGCGCCGCTATTCGGCGCTATCGTCGCCGGCTTGTTCGGTCGCCGGATCGGTCGGGCCGGTGCCCACTGGGTGACCATTCTTGGCGTGGCGATCTCCTTTCTATTATCGCTGATCGTGCTTCGGCATCACGTGCTGGAGGGCGCCGACCCATACAATGGCTCGATCTATACCTGGATGGTGGTCGAGGGCATTCGCATGGAGGTCGGTTTCCTGGTGGACAGCCTGACCGCCGTTATGATCACTACCGTGACCTTCGTTTCTCTGATGGTCCATATCTACACCATCGGCTATATGCACGACGACGACGGCTACCAGCGTTTCTTCAGCTATATCGCGTTGTTCACCTTCTCGATGCTGATGCTGGTGATGGCCAACAACTTCCTGCAACTGTTCTTTGGCTGGGAAGCGGTCGGCCTGGTGTCCTATTTGTTGATCGGCTTCTGGTTCAAGCGCGAAAGCGCGATTTTCGCCAATCTGAAAGCGTTCCTGGTCAATCGGGTGGGTGACTTCGGCTTCCTGCTCGGCATCGCCGCCGTATTGATGACCTTCAATAGCCTGGATTACAAGGACGTTTTCGCCGCCGCGCCGTTGATGGCCAAGATGACCGCGCAGATCATCCCGGGCGTTGACTGGTCGCTGATGACGGTGATCTGCATCCTGCTGTTCATCGGCGCGATGGGCAAGTCGGCCCAGGTGCCGTTGCACGTCTGGCTGCCGGATTCGATGGAAGGTCCCACCCCGATCTCCGCCCTGATTCACGCCGCGACCATGGTGACCGCCGGCATTTTCATGGTGGCCCGGATGTCGCCCTTGTTCGAGTTGTCGGAGACCGCGCTGAGCTTCGTGCTGGTAATCGGCTCGATCACCGCGCTGTTCATGGGCTTCCTGGGCATCGTCCAAAATGACATCAAGCGAGTGGTGGCCTATTCGACCCTATCGCAACTCGGTTATATGACGGTGGCGCTAGGTGTGTCGGCCTATTCCGCGGCCATTTTCCACCTGATGACTCACGCCTTCTTCAAGGCGTTGCTGTTCCTGGGCGCCGGCTCGGTGATTATCGCGATGCACCACGAGCAGGATATCCGCAAGATGGGTGGGCTGTGGAAGTACATGCCGATCACCTGGTTCACTTTCCTGCTGGGTACTTTGGCGCTGATCGGCACACCGGGCTTCGCCGGGTTCTATTCCAAGGACAGTATTCTGGAAGCCGTGCACTACTCCCATCTCGCTGGCTCCGGTTTTGCTTACTTCGCGGTGATGCTGGGCGTATTCGTGACCTCGTTCTACTCCTTCCGGCTGTACTTCATCGTCTTCCACGGCAAGGAGCGGATGGACCACCATACCCAGGAGCACCTGCACGAAACCCCAGCGGTGGTGACCGTGCCGCTGATCCTACTCGCCATTCCCTCGGTGGTGATCGGCGCGATGACCATTGAGCCCATGCTCTTTGGCGATGTCTTCGAAGGCGTGATCGCGGTTGCGCCAGCCCATGATGTGCTAGAACATGTCGCTGGGCATTTCCACGGCGCGATGAATTTCGCGCTGCATGGCGTGACTGGACTGCCGTTCGTGCTGGTGTTGGCTGGATTCGGCTCGGCGTTCTATCTGTACATGATGAAACCGGAACTACCGGACCGGATCCAGCAACGGTTCGCCACGTTGTACGACATCATGAATCGCAAGTACTTGTTCGACGAGTTCTATCAGGCGTTCTTCATGCGCGGTGGCCGAAACTTGGGGACCGTGCTGTGGAAATACGCCGACGCCGGTCTGATCGACGGCCTGATGGTGAACGGCGCGGCCCGGCTGGTGGGTTGGATTTCGTCCGTGGTTCGCCACCTGCAAACGGGCTACCTGTACACCTACGCGTTCGCGATGATCATCGGCTTGCTGATCCTGTTGACCTGGTTCGTTGCCCGCTAACCTGGAAGAAGAAAAACCATGCTGTCGGAACTGCCTCCTCTGCTAAGTCTTGTGATCTGGTTCCCGATTCTTGGCGGCGTCGCGGTCCTGTTCGTGGGTGACGACAGCCCCGGACGCACCAAGGCGCTGGCCCTGACCGTGGCGATTCTCACCTTCCTGATCAGTATCCCACTATTCACGCTGTTCAATCCCGCGACGGCGGAGATGCAATTCAAGGAATTCGTTCCCTGGATTCCAGCGCTCAACGTCAATTACCACTTGGGCGTGGACGGCTTCTCAATGCCCTTGATCCTGCTGACCGCGTTCATGAACGTGCTGGTGGTGATCGCCGGCTGGGAGGTGGTGCAATATCGAGTGGCTCAGTACATGGCCGCTTTCCTGATCATGGAAGGGTTGATGATCGGTGTGTTTGCCGCGTTGGACGCCATTCTGTTCTATGTATTTTTCGAGGCGATGTTGATCCCGATGTTCCTGGTGATCGGCATCTGGGGCGGACCGCGCCGGGTTTACGCCACCCTCAAGTTCTTCCTCTACACCTTCCTTGGCTCGGTGTTCATGCTGATCGCCCTGATCTACATGTACACCCAGGCCAATAGCTTCGAAATCCTGGATTTCCACAAGCTGCCGCTGACCCTCTGCGAACAAGTATGGATCTTCTTTGCTTTCCTGCTTGGCTTCTCGGTCAAGGTGCCGATGTGGCCGGTGCATACCTGGTTGCCGGACGCCCACGTTGAGGCGCCCACCGGCGGCTCGGTGATCCTGGCGGCCATCACCCTGAAGATCGGCGGCTACGGCTTCCTGCGGTTCGCCCTGCCGATCACCCCGGACGCCTCCGCCACCCTGGACTGGTTGATCATCACTCTGTCGCTGATCGCGGTGGTCTACATCGGTCTGGTTGCCCTGATCCAGCAGGACATGAAGAAGTTGATCGCCTACTCGTCGATCGCCCACATGGGGTTTGTCACCTTGGGCTTCTTCATCGCCTTCAGCATCTATCGTCATACCGGCAGTTTGAACGGCGCGGCGATGGGCATCGAGGGCGGCATGGTACAGATGGTATCGCACGGCTTCATTTCGGGCGCGTTGTTCCTGTGCGTGGGCGTGCTGTATGACCGGGTCCATTCTCGCCAGATTAAGGATTACGGCGGGGTGGCGAACACCATGCCGGTATTCGCTGCCTTCATGGTGCTGTTCGCCATGGCCAACGCCGGTCTGCCGGGCACTTCGGGGTTCGTCGGCGAATTCCTGGTGATCCTGAGTAGCTTCAAGGCCAGTTTCTGGATCGCCTTTCTGGCGTCCTTTACCTTGATCCTGGGCGCGGCCTATACCCTGTGGCTGGTCAAACGGGTCATCTTCGGCGAGGTCGGCAACCACCACGTCGCCGAGTTGGAGGATGTCGGCCGTCGCGAGATCATCATGTTGAGTTTGCTGGCGGCGGCGGTGTTGCTGCTGGGTCTGTGGCCCGATCCGTTGACCTCGACGATGCACGCCACGGTGGACAATCTGTTGCAGCACATGACCGTGACCAAGCTTTAAAACGCCCGTCGCGGAGAAGAATCGGAGAATAGGGAAACCCCATGAACTTCGTCGCTCCTGACTTCATGCCGGTACTGCCGGAACTGTTTGTCCTGACCATGGCTTGCCTAATTCTGGTAATCGACGTGTTCCTGGACCCGCAGCGGCGCCACATCACCTACGGACTAGTACAACTGACCCTGCTGGGCGCGGCCCTGTTGACCTTGTTCAGCTATGCCCAAGCATCGGTGGTGACCCTGTCTGGCCATTACGTCAAGGACGCAATGGGTGATCTGCTTAAGCTGTTCATCTATCTGGCCGCCGCCGCCGTGTTCCTGTACTCGCGTGACTATTTGCGCCAACGCGATTTGCTCAAGGGCGAATACTTCGTGCTGGGCCTGTTCGGCGTGCTGGGCATGATGATCATGGTGTCGGCGCACAGCCTGTTGACCGTGTATCTTGGGCTGGAATTGCTGTCGCTTTCACTATACGCCTTGGTGGCGACCGACCGTGATTCGCCGGTGGCGTCCGAGGCCGCCATGAAGTATTTCGTGCTGGGGTCGCTGGCCTCTGGCATGTTGCTGTACGGCATCTCGATGATCTACGGCGCGACCGGCAGCGTTGATCTCCAGGTGGTGTCCATCGCCGTCGCTCGTCAAGGCGCCAACAACCTGGTGCTGGTATTTGGCTTGGTGTTTCTAGTGGTGGGTCTCTCGTTCAAGCTGGGCGCGGTGCCGTTTCACATGTGGCTACCCGACGTGTATCAGGGTGCGCCGACTTCGGTCACGCTGTATATCGGATCGGCGCCAAAGTTGGCGGCGTTCGCCTTGGTCATGCGGATTCTGGTGGATGGGCTTGGCGCATTACAGAGCGATTGGCAGGGTATGCTGATCATTCTGGCGGCGGCGTCCATGGCGTTGGGCAATCTGATCGCTATCGTCCAAACCAATATCAAGCGAATGCTGGCCTACTCGACCATTTCCCATGTCGGCTTCTTGCTGCTGGGCGTTCTGGCTGGCGACAAGAGCGGTGGTTACGCGGCGGCGATGTTCTATACCATCGTCTACGTGTTGATGGCGGTCGGCGCCTTCGGCATGATCATCCTGTTGAGTCGGACCGGCTTCGAGGCGGAGAATATCGACGACTTTAAGGGCCTGAACGACCGTAATCCGTGGTTGGCCTTTTTGATGATGACGATCATGATGTCCATGGCCGGCGTTCCCTTCCTGGTGGGCTTTTACGCCAAGTGGGTGGTGTTGCAAGCCATCGTCAATATCGGGCTAATCTGGTTGGCGATCCTGGGCGTGGTGTTCTCGGTGATCGGAGCGTTCTATTATCTACGGGTGGTCAAGTGCATGTATTTCGACAAGCCGGAGCGGAGCGAGCCGATCCAACTGAGCCTGGACACCGAAATCGCCATCAGCGCCAATGGGTTGTTGCTGGTGGCGTTGGGCCTGTATCCAACCGCGTTGATGGGTTGGTGCGCGGCGGCCCTGTCGTTGAAGGGGCTGACTTAGGCAAGCCTCTATCGATCATGCCCGGAATCCTCATTGGGCTTTGGCTGGGGTTGGCGGCGGTGACCGCCAATCTGCCCTGGCTAAGCGAACGCTGGTTGCTGATCTTCGCCCGCCCCCATCGGCGGGCGAAGCCGTTTTGGCTGCGGTTGATTGAATGGGGATTGTTGTACGGCTTGATCATCGGCTTGGGGTTCGGCTTTGAGTACAAGATGGCCGGTACGATCCATGCCCAGGATTGGGAGTTTTATGTCGTAACGTTGTGCCTGTTCGCGGTCAGCGCCCTGCCGGGGTTTATCTATCGCTACCAGTTGCGGCGGTTGCTGGAGCAGGCGAGGCGGGCGGAAACTTAGGGATCGGATCGAAATGCACCGTCATTTCGCGGCGCGCTGATGAAGGGATCGACTTTCCCGCCATCCTGAATGTTGCGCCAGGCAACCGCCATTTTCGTACATGGAGCCAAGACAATCGCTGGCTATCGACCCAACCCAAATCAATTCACATCGAAATGCCGACCAAACTTTGGGCGTCCTGCTAAAAGCGAGCGCTCTTCCCCATCACCAACCTCCAGCGCGCGACGATTCCGCCCATGAAAAACTCAAGCCAGAAACCCGACTGGGTTCCCGAAAATGCCGGCAGGGAATTCACCACCTCGGTCATGGCCGGCGTCGATGGCGGCCATGACGGCATTCTTGGTCAAGCCAGCGTGGTGGTGCCGCGTCCGCCCACTCCGCGCCGCCGCCGGCTGACGGTGGATGAATATGTAGCTGGCGTGCTGGCTGGAGACCGCAATGTCCTGGGCCAAGCCATCACCTTGGTGGAAAGCAATGCCCAAGCGCATTTCGACATGGGCCAGGAGGTGCTGCGGCAACTGTTGCCGCACACCGGCAACTCGATCCGGGTCGGTATCACCGGTGTGCCGGGTGCCGGCAAGAGCACCTTCATCGAGGCGCTCGGCCTGCACCTGTGCGGGCGGGGTCACAAGGTGGCGGTGCTGGCGGTGGACCCCAGCAGCACCGTCACCCGCGGCAGTATCCTCGGCGACAAAACCCGCATGGAGCTGCTGTCCCGCGACTTGCGCGCCTTCATCCGCCCGTCCCCATCCAGCGGTACCTTGGGCGGCGTGACCCGCAAGAGCCGCGAAACCATCCTGGTCTGCGAGGCTGCCGGCTTCGACGTGATCCTGGTGGAA